>JAITDF010000448.1 GCA_031282705.1 Opitutaceae bacterium
CTGATGTTACGCGGCTCCGTCGTACCGCAGACTTCCAAGTCTGCTTCGAAGCTCATGCCTGATTGCGGGTTCGCGGCCAGGCGTGAGTTTTTAAGCAGGTTTGGAAACCTGCGGTACGATGGAAATGCGTAACATCAGTTAAACGTAAACGTAAACTCGTCCCGTCACGGCCCCCACACGCTGCCCTTTTCGGAATAGATCGAGCTGATGATGCTGTGCCGGCCCGTCTCGGTGTCGAGGATGCCGAGCCGGCGGCTGCCCGCCGTGCGGAACGTGAACACCACGTGGCGGCCGTCCGCCAGCCAGCAGGGCTCGATCGCGTCGCCGCTCACCTTCGAGACAATCCGGCCCTGCCCGGCCGCCAAGTCCCACACCCCGATCTGGAAATTGCGCCCGTCGCGCACCGTCAGCGCGATTTTGTCGGGCGTGGCGCGGCTCCAGTCCGGCTCGGCGCAATAGCCGCTGAAGCTGCCGTTGGTGAGGCGCGAGGGCGCGCCGCCGGACGCGGGCATGACGTAAAGCTGCGGCCCCGGCGACATCGCGAACACGATGCGCGAGCCGTCCGGCGAGAAGCACGGCGAGGATTTCGCCGCGTCCAGCGGCGTCCGGGTGAGCCGCACAGGCTGGCGGCCCGGCGCGGCGCCCATGAAAATCTCGGCGTGCGGGCCGTCGCGGTCGCCGGCCGAAAGCACCATCACGACGCGCGAGCCGTCGGGGCTGAAGCGCGCGCCCATGTTGGTGCCGTTGAAACTGGCGAACGGCTGCCAGCGGCGTTGCGCGAGGTCGATTTGGAAGATGTCGGGCGCCTTGTTCTTGTAGCTCGTGTAGAGCAGCCGGGTGCCGTCCGGCGACCAGCGCGGCGTGAGCACGCGGGCGCGCTGCGAGGTGATTTGCTCGACATTTTGCAGGAAAAGGTCGCCCGCATAAATCTCGTCGGAGCCGGTGCGGTTGCTGACGAAGGCGAGCCGCGACGCGAAAAAACCGTTCAAGCCGCTCGTCGCGCGCACCGCCGCGTCGGCCGCGCGGTAGAGCGCGTTGGCCTGGTTCGCGCCGTCGAGCGTCCAGCTCCCCGCGGAGGCGGCGCCCCTGCCCACATCGACGCGCACCTGCGTGCCGGAAACCGCGGTGAAGGCCAGGTCGAAGTTCGCGCCCTGCGCGGACGGCGCGTAAACCACGTAGCGGCCGTGCACGGAAAACGCCTTTTGCGCCAGCGCGACGAGCGCCGCGTCGCCGCGGATGCGCACGGAAAGCGCGTCGCCGGGCCCCACCGCGACGGTGATGTCGGGCCCGCCGGCGGTCTGCGCGCGGACGGACGCCGTGCAAAAGCCGGCGGCCAGGATGAAAAGCAAAAACAGGTTTTTCATGGATGAGTCGGTTTCCAAACGGGCCCGGCTGCCGGGCGTCCCGCGAAAAAGAAAAAGTTCGCCATTTCTATTTACAGCGAAGCGCGCCATAACAACGTCAAAAGCGCATTTTTTTTCCGAAACCCAGAACCCGCCCGCACACCGTGACCTCCGACGCCATCAAAGAAGCTCTCAAACAAGTCAAATATCCCGGTTTCAGCCGCGACATCGTTTCCTTCGGGCTGGTGCGCGCCGCCGCCTTCGAGGACGGCACGGCGAAAGTCTCGCTCGCGCTCACCACCTCCGACCCGCAGGTGCCGCAACTCCTCAAGGCCGCGGTGGACAAATGCTTGCGCGCCCTGCCCGGCGTGCGCGACACCGGCATCGACCTCGCCGTCAGCCCCGCGCCCCAAGTCCGCGCCGCGCAACCCGGCGCGAGTGCGGGAGGCGTGCGAGACGGTGGCGGCACGGGCGGCACGGGCAGCACGGGCAGCACGGGCGGCGCAGGAGGCGCGGGTGGATCAGGAAGTGCGGGCGGCGCGGGTGGAGCAGGCGGCGCGGGCAATCCCGCCGCCGCCGCCACCGCCGCCGCCACCGCCGCCACCGCCACCGCCGCTGGTGCCCCCGCCACTGGTGCCGCCTCCGCCGGCCCGCCGCCCGGCATCCGCCACGCCATCGCCATCGCCTCCGGCAAAGGCGGCGTGGGCAAATCCACCTTCGCCGTCAACCTCGCCTGCGCGATCGCCCGCCTGCTCGCCGCGCGCGGACGCCCCGGGCGCACCGGCCTGATGGACTGCGACATTTACGGCCCCACCGTGCCCCTCATGATGGGCATCCGCGACCGGCCCTACGTCGAGGACGAGTTTATCATCCCGCTCGAAAAACACGGCGTGAAAGTGATGAGCATGGGCTTTCTCATCGACGACGACACCCCCGTCGTCTGGCGCGGCCCGATGGTCATGAAAACCGTGCAGCAGTTCGTGCAAAACGTCCGCTGGGGCGCGCTCGACGTGCTCCTCGTCGATCTGCCGCCCGGCACCGGCGACGCGCAGCTTTCCCTCGTGCAAACGCTCCCGCTCGACGGCGCCGTGCTCGTCACCACGCCGCAACTCGCGTCCACGCAAATCGCCCGCAAAGGCGGCCTGATGTTCCAGAAAGTGAACGTCCCGCTGCTCGGCGTGGCGGAAAACATGAGCTGGTTCGCCGACCCCGCCGGCAACCGCCACGCGCTCTTCGGCGAAGGCGGCGGCGCGAAGACCTCCGCGGCGCTCGGCGTCCCGCTGCTCGGCCAGGTGCCCCTCCAGCCCGCCATCCGCGAAGGCGGCGACAACGGCGAACCCATCGTCGTGGCCGAGCCGGAAGGCGAAACCGCCCGGGTTTTCCAATCAATCGCCGCCGCGCTCCTCGCCCGCCTCGAACCACCGGCGCCGGCGGTGCCGTCAGTGCCGCCGATGCCGGCGCCGCCGCGCGCGTGATTCCAGCGCAGCAGCACCTCGCGCCGGCGCCGGGCGGGGCGATAAATCGCCCCGTCAAAAGCGGTGACAAGTCACCGCACTCCAAAAATACCGGCGGCTTCGCCGACGCGTCCATCCACCCTCTGTAAACGCGCGGCTGGTTTGGGTGAATTAATCAAAGGTTTGGGTGGTTTTGCGGGCGGGCGCGGCGGATTTTAGGAGGGGGTTAAGGCGGGGTGGAGGGGGGCTTAGCCGGGGTTTAAGGCGTCCATTGCGGCGCGGCCGATGATGACTTGGTAGCGGCCGGCGCGCTCCTCAAGAGTGCGGCGGATGTAGGCTCGGGCGGGGAAAAACATGCGGCG
>JAITDF010000456.1 GCA_031282705.1 Opitutaceae bacterium
TGCCGCATGGCAGCGACAGCGCAATGACGCCAACCAAGTCATACGCTGGCGCTTCACCACTGATGACGCCCGCATCAAACTCCACCGACTTTATCCGACTATTGAAGGTTGACTGGACAGTAGGCTCCCGGCCCATGCCCTGGGAGCGCGCGAAAGTGTCACCCCCTTAGCGAGACATGTGTTACCCTCATAGCGGGACAATACACGCCGAGACCGCCCTACCAAAACTGGCCGCCGCGTAACATCAGTGTGTAACTCTATAAAATCAGCACCGGGTGCCGAAGCCGGCGGTATGCGCTGGCGCGGCGGCGCGGCAAATCGCGTTGTCCGGCTGGAGGTCATCGGGAGGCCGAAGCGTGAAGCGCATGGGGGGCAGGCGCAAGCGATTTTCAGCGCATCTCCCGGCGCGCCGGGCGGGTGGCGGCTGCCGCCCTTTCGGGGCTTGGTTTTGCGGGGCGGGGTTCCGCGGGTAAGCGAAGCGAACCCGCGGCCATGTGGCCGCCGTCCCTTCGGGACTCAAGGCCGGCGGTGCCGGCGCGCCACTCCCGCGCCCGCCATTTCCGCCGCCTCTGTCACTCCCGCCGCCCCAGCGTCCCCCGCCCGCGCGGGTGCAACTCAAAGTGGTGCAACCTCCTCCGAAATCGTTCTCGTTCTTCGTTCTCGTTCTCTCCGTCTCCGGGATGTTTCGAGAACGAGAACGAAGAACGAGAATGACTCACTGATGTTACGCGGAAGAAGCAGACTTGGAAGTCTGCGGTACGTCAGAACCGCGTAACATCAGTGATTCATAATGGCGTGACACAACTTTGGGTTGCGCCCCGCCCGCGTCGGAAATTCATTGCCACCGCCGCGCGGACAAATCACCGTGCCCATCCGCCATTTTCACCAACCATCACCGCCCGCGGCGCCACGCCACCGTGCCGCCGCCATCACCGCACATCACGCAAGCCGCCACACCGCCACCGCCAACGCCAACGTCCGTCACTGCAAACGCTTACGCCAATGCCTGCGCCTAACACCGGCGTCATCGCCAGCGCTACCGCCGGCGCCGCCGCCACTTTTTGATTCTTAATTTCCAGCCTCCCTCCTTTCCCTCCCGCCGCGCTCATGGATTTCTTCCTCCACCTCCCCCTCTGGCTCCAAGCCGCCCTCAAGGGAATCGCCGTCATCATCGTGCTCTTCCCCATCGCCGGCATCTGCTCCATGGCCGAGCGCAAAGTCGCCGCCTGGATTCAGGACCGCCCCGGCCCCGACCGCGCCATCATCCCCTGGCTCGCGTGGATCCCCGGCATCGGGCTGCTCCGCCGCCTCGGCGTCTTCAACCTCATGGCCGACGGCGGCAAACTCCTCTTCAAGCACGACCCCGTGCCCGGCAACGTAAACAAATTCTACTTCATCCTCGCGCCCATCATCGCGATGACGCCCGCCTTCTCCACCGTCGCCTTCGTGCCCTTCGGCGCCTACCTCGACTCCGCCGGCGCCACCGTCCCGCTCATCCTCGCCAACGTTGACATCGGCATCCTCGGCGTCTTCGCCATCGCCTCCATCAGCGTTTACTCGCTCATCCTCGCCGGCTGGGCCTCCAACTCCAAATACCCCTTCATCGGTGCCATCCGCGCCTCCGCGCAACTCATCTCCTACGAACTCTCCATGACGCTCGCCGTCATCCCCGTGTTCCTTTGGATAAACACCCCCGGCGCGCCCGGCACCCTCGGCCTCGCCCGCGTCGTCGAGTTCCAGAGCGGCGCCGGATTCCCGTCGGGGTGGGGCGGCGCGTGGTTTGTGTTCGTGATGCCGGTCTCGGCGCTCATCTTCCTCGTCGCGCTCTTTGCCGAGACCAACCGCCAGCCCTTCGACATGCCCGAGTCCGAGGCCGACCTCGTCGGCGGCTTCCACACCGAATACGGCTCCTTCAAATGGTCGCTCTTCTTCGTCGCCGAATACGCCGGCATGGCCGTCGGCTCCGCCGTCTTCATCCACCTTTTCCTCGGCGGCTGGAACCCGCTCCCCTGGGTGCCCCTTTCGCTCCTCGCCGGGTGGCTGCACATCGCGCACCTCCCCTGGCTGACCGGCGTGCTCGCCACGCTCATCTTCCTCGCGAAAGTCATCTTCTCGCTCTTCGTCTTCATGTGGGTGCGCTGGACCCTGCCGCGCTTCCGCTACGACCAGGTGATGAAACTCGGCTGGCAAAAGCTCCTCCCCCTCGCCATCGCCAACCTCGTCGTCTATATAATCGCCATCGCGATCATGTAGGAATCAAGAATCAAGGGCGCTTTGAAGAATCACCAAACAACATGACATCACTGATGTTACGCGGCAGCCAGTCTTTTGGCAGGCTTTTGGTAGGGCGGTCTCGCCGAGACCGCCGGGAGCCCCGAGTGTCGAACGCGGCGGTCTCGGCAAGACCGCCCTACCAAAAAACCACTCCTGCGTAACATCAGTGTCTCATCGAGAATAGCGACGCTCCCAAAAAAAATAACCGCGAGGGATTGGCATGCGGTCCTTCGCGGCGAAAAAGAATTTTGTGGAGCCGCCCGCAGGGGATTTTGGGAAACGTCAAGCCGGGGCCGGGCCAATATGTTGCCAGCCGCCGCG
>JAITDF010000510.1 GCA_031282705.1 Opitutaceae bacterium
GTTCTCTTTCCTCTTTATTCTTTCTCTTTCTTCTTTCTCTTTCTCGTTCTCCCTGCTCGTGCCTGACGAAAGACGAAAGACGAAAGAATGAAGAGAACGAGGAACGAGAACGATTGAAACCGGCGGCGGCGGGAGGGGCGGCACCACTTTGAATCGCACCCCGAAGGCTGGAGGATGGAGGCTGGGAATGGGAAGCTGAAAAAGGAAAAACCGGCGCCGCCGGCGGGATGGCGGCGGAATTTTTTTGCGTTTCGCGCCGGCGGCGCGCTTTGTTTCCCGCCGGATTTGTTGCAACCAAAATGACCGGCGAAGACAGCATTGTTTCAACCGCGCCGCGCACCAGCGGCAGTGTGCCCGCCGGCGCCGGCGACGGCGGAGGCGACGGCGCGAACACCGCCGCCGGCGGCGCCGCTGCCGTTGCCGCGAACACCACCGCCGGCGGCGCCGCCGCCGCAGATGCCGGCGCCGGCATCTGGCATGAGACTCCCATCGACGCCGCCGCCATCGCCACCGCCACCATCGACAACGACGCCGCCGCCATCGCCACCGCCACCATCGACAACGACGACGCTGCCATCGCCACCGCCGCCACCACCGCCGCCATTGCCGCCGACCCGCGACCGCGGACGGTCGTGCTGCAACAGTATGCGGGCATCGGCGATTTGATCTGGCACATCCCGTATTTTCGCGAGGCGGCCCGTCGCAGCCGGGGCGGGCGGGTGTCGGTGATTTCCCAGCCCTCCACGCTCGCCCGCGAACTGCTCGCGCACGAGCCCTGGATCGAGGAGGTGATTTATTACGACCACCGGCGGCGCAAGCACGACCGCGCCACGCCGCGCCGGCACGCGGGTTTTCCGGGGATGTGGAGAATGGCGCGGGAGTT
The DNA here is from genome assembly GCA_031282705.1 of Opitutaceae bacterium. Classification (GTDB taxonomy): domain Bacteria; phylum Verrucomicrobiota; class Verrucomicrobiia; order Opitutales; family Opitutaceae; genus Termitidicoccus. The sequence continues at coordinate 884 of JAITDF010000510.1, forward strand.
GAAGGGGCGTCGGTTTGACCGCGCGCTGTTTTTCACGCACCGGCCCAACCGCGCGGTGGTGGCCTGGCTGGCCGGCATCCCGCGGCGCTCGGCCTACGGGTTCGGGTGGTTGCAGCGATTGTTTTTGAACGAGGGGCCGTTCATCAAACCTTACCGGGGGCCGTCGCTGGAGGTGTATCGGAATGCGTCGGCGTTTGCGATTGCGCACGGGTTGTGCGCCGGGCCGATTGTGCCGAAAATGACGGCGCCGCCCGGGGTGGTGGAAAGGATGCGGCGGTTCGTGTCCGGGCTGCCGCAGCCGTTTTATGCGTTTGCGATCGGGACCTCCGAGCCGGGCAAGCAGTGGGGAAAACAAAACTTCGCCGCGCTCGCCACGGAATTGCTCAGGCAGGGGAACGGCGTTTTGCTCGCGGGCGGCCCGGCGGAGGACGGCCTGGCCTGCGAGATCGAGGCCGGCGTGCCCGCGGAGTTGCGCGGGGCGATCGCGCATTTGACGAAGGCGCACATTTTGGAAAGCGTCGCGGCGCTGAGCCTGGCCCGGGCCTGCATCGGCAACGACACCGGGGCCGTCAACCTGTCCGCCGCGTGCAACCGGCCCGCCTACGTCGTGCTCGGGGCGCGCAAGCTCATCGATCACGATCCGCTGGTCCACATGCTGACCGCGCCCCGGCTGTCGGACATCACGGTGGCGGACGTGCTGGGCCTGATCCGGCGCACGGAGGCGGCGGAGGCGGGTGCGTCTCTTTCGGGATGACCTGGACGTGCCGGGCCTGATTCGGCGCACGGGGGCAGCGGAATGGCTGCAAACCGTTTTTAAGGGACAGGTCAAAAATGAAAACTTGCGTAACGTGCCCGGCGCGGCGACGCGACGGCGGGGGCGGCGAGGAGCACGCCGCCGCCATCAATCATCGCCTTGGCAGGATGAAATTTGCCATCGGCACCGGCCACTTCAAAGGTGCGCGGGGCGGCGCCGTCGCCCGTGCGCAGGCCGGCGCCGGGGGGCGCGCGCTTCCGGGCGGGCGGGCGCGGCGGCGACCCATTCGACGGGGAAGCGGGCGAAGGCAAGTGCCGTTTTTAAGGGACAGGTCGAAAATGAAAACTTTTTTGGATTGCAACCCAATGAGTTACACTTACGGGGAGGGGTGCTCGCGCTATTTTTCGAGTTTGGGCGCGAGCCGTGTGTGGTGGCGGCCCGCGGATTCGATGGCGAGGGAGAGGTGCCACGTGCCGGCAGGGAGCCAGGCGGCGATTTTTTCGGGCCATTCGACGGCGAGGCACCACGGGGTTTCCAAAAAATCCTCCAGCATGAGCGACTCGATCTGGCGGTCGTTTTCGAGCCGGTAGGCGTCGAGATGCACAAGCATGCGCGCGCCGCCACGGTGAATCGTGAAGATGTTGAAGGTGGGGCTGGTGACGGCGGCGCCGATGCCGAGGCCGCGCGCGAGGCCTTGCACGAAGGTGGTTTTGCCGGCGCCGAGGTCGCCGTGCAGCGCGAGCACCTGGTCGGGCGGCAGGAGCGGGGCGAGCCGGGCGGCGAGGGCGCGCGTCTCCCCGGCGGAGGCCGTGGTGACGCCGGCGCGCAACTGTCTTAAAAAATCGTCCGCGGTCGCGGTCATGGGCGGTGGTTACGGGCGGCGGTCATGGGCGATGGATAGGGAATCTCCAAAAATCAGTTTTTAACTGATGTTACGCAGGAGAGGTTTTTTGGCAGGGCGGTCTCGCCGAGACCGCCGGGAGCCACGAGTGACGAACGCGGCGGTCTCGGCGAGA
>JAITDF010000564.1 GCA_031282705.1 Opitutaceae bacterium
AACGAGTAGCCGCCGGCGGTGTTGGTGCACAGCCCGAAAAACTCGTCCTGCCCGAGGTAGTTGAGCCAGGGCAGCGGCGTGTCGGGGCGCGTGATGACGTATTCGCGGCGCGCGTCGTCGAAGTGTCCGTAGGAGGAGGAAGGGGAAGGCGGCATGGTCATGATTGGTAGAAGAAAAAACACGGTCGGGTCAATGCCGGCGGATTTTCTTCAAAACGCAGAAAGCCCCCATGTCCATGTCGCCCCGTGCCGGCATGCCCGTGTGTCTCTCCGGCCTCTCCGGCGGGTGCGACCCGGAGTGATGCCCCCCCCCTCTTTATCTTTCCCCTCCTTTTTTCTCTTTCCCGTTCGTCCATCGTCATTCGTCCATCGTCAGGCATAGGCACACGGGAGGGAGAAGAGAAAAAGAAAAAGACAACGCCGAACGCCGAACACCGAACGACGAACGCCGATAGACGAACGCCGATAGACGAACGCCGATAGACGAACGGGAAAGAATCCCATTCCCCTCTTTTGCTTTGCCCCGCAAACCCTATCGCCGCCGCGCCGCCGGCCCCGCGACCGGACGGCGCGCCTCCTCGACGCTGCGGAAAAACGCCGCGAAAAAACTCCACCCCGCCGCCAGCGCCACGAACAACGTCAGCGTCATCAACGGATACACCGCCGTGACAAACCCCACCAGCGCGAAACCCGGCACGAAAAACCGCGCCTTGCTCGACCGCAGCATCGCCGCCAGCACGCGCCAGCGAAACGCGTCGCGATACTCCTCGCGCTTCTGGTATTGATAAATGCCCGCCGCCGAGAGCGGCGCCGCCAGCATCGCCGCCGGCACCATCGGCAGATAGACAAACACCCCGTAGTTCAGCAGGCGCAACGGCCACGTGAGCGCCCACCCCAGCGCCAGCGGCGCCAGCCCCAGCACGGAAAAAATCACAAACGCCGCCACCCCGTTCGTGAACAGCCGCCGCCACTCCACCCACTCCGGCAGCTCCAGCCGCCCGTCCGTGCGCGCCCGCGCGACGAGATCATACAGATACCCGAAGGCGAAAAAATGCGCCACCGGCACCGCCAGCAGCAACGCCCCCACCAGGCAGCGCGCGAACCACGATGGCCCCGTAAAGAGGCGTTTGCAAATTTGCTCAAGCGTAGGCATTGATTCGTGAAAATGAAAACTTCCCCCCCGGTAGTCAATGCGCCGCCCGGTTTCCCGACCAAATTAAACGACCTCGTCGCGCAGATAGAAAAAGCCATCGACGCGCACCTGCCCCCCGCCGCCGCCCGCCCCGCGCGCCTCCACCAGGCCATGCGCCACTCCATGCAGGCCGGCGGCAAACGCCTGCGCCCCGTCCTCCTCCTCGCCGCCGCCCGCCTGCGCGGCGCCGCCCTGCACGACCCCCTGCCCGCCGCCGCCGCCATCGAATGCGTGCACACCTACTCGCTCATCCACGACGACCTCCCCTGCATGGACGACGACGACCTCCGCCGCGGCCGCCCCACCTGCCACCGCGCCTTCGACGAAGCCACCGCGCTCCTCGCCGGCGACGCCCTGCTCACGCACGCCTTCGTGCTCCTCTCCAGCCATTATCCCGCCGAGCCCGCCCTCGCCCGGACCCTCGTCCGCGAACTCGCCTCCGCCGCTTCCAGCACCCGCCTCATCGGCGGCCAGATGGAAGACCTGCTCGCGGAAAAACACCCCCTCGCGCCCGCCGCCGCGCCGCCTGGCCGCCCCGCGGAAACACAACCCCCCGCGCCCGATGCCGCGCGGCTTGAGTTCATCCACCTCAACAAAACCGCCGCCATGATCGAAGCCGCGCTCGTGATGGGCGGGCATTGCGGCGGCCTGTTTGCGAGCGACGAAATCGACACCCTCCGCGACCTCGGACGCGACCTCGGCCTCGCCTTTCAAATCGTGGACGACATCCTCGACGCCACCGCCGACACCGCCACGCTCGGCAAGACCGCCGGCAAGGATGCCCGGGCCGGCAAAGCCACCTTTGTCACCCTGCACGGCCTCGAAACCGCCCGCCGGCTCGCCGCCGCGCGCACGCAATCCGCCCTCGACACCTTGCGCCGCCTCCCCGGCGACACCATTTTCCTGCGCGCACTGGTGGAGCACCTGCTCTCGCGAAAAAACTAAGGCCGGCCGCCCCCCTCCCCTTCGCGCGGCCCGCGTCCGGCAAGGTGGCCCGGCAAAGGGGAGCCCGCAACCAGGCGTGAGTTTTGAAGCAGACTTGGTTTCGGGCGAAGCGACAGTCTGCCAGTCTGCGCTACGCCAGCAGGCGCCACGACAGGCTGACGGTGCGGAGGCGTGACGTACCGCAGGTTTCCAAACCTGCTTTGGGCCGGAGGCCCGAAAGAAGCCGGGCCCGAAAACGAGCCCGCAGCCAATCGTGAGCGTTGAAGCAGACTTGGAAGTCTGCGGTGCGTCAGAGCCGCCGGCGCGGCAGCGCCAACGTACCGCAGGTTTCCAAACCTGCTTCCGGGCCGAAGGCCCGAAAGAAGCCGGGCCCGAAAACGAGCCCGCAAGCAATCGTGAGCGTTGAAGCAGACTTGGAAGTCTGCGGTTCGTCAGAGCCGCCGGCGCGGCAGCGCCAACGTACCGCAGGTTTCCAAACCTGCTTCCGGGCCGG
>JAITDF010000617.1 GCA_031282705.1 Opitutaceae bacterium
GAACGCGTTTCTCTTTGGGTGGGCGCGACCGCCGGGTTATTCCGCGACAAATACGAACTCACTACAGAAAGTGCGGATTCCACCGGCAGCGACACGAACACCCTGTTTGTCTATGGTGCTACCGCCGGCGCCAGCGTGAAGCTGGTCAAGGGGCTCACCCTCGACGCGGGTGTGCGCGTGCTGGCCGTGAAACAGGATGCGTATGAAGGCATCGGGGCGGCAAACCTCACCATCGGCAGGTCCACCACCTACGCCCGGCCAAGCGTCTCCCTCGCGCTCGGCTACACGTGGTGAATCCAGCCCGCACGCATGTCGCGCTTGCCAATTTTGCCGGAGGGGGCAACCCTAGGCGGTATGAAAACGGAAACCCGCATCGTGGAGGCCCGGCGCATGATGGCCGTGCGCGAGGCGCGCAAGGCGTTTCGGGAGCACCGGGTTGATTGCTTCTGGTCGTTCCGCGACATGGAGATTGACGCTGACAATGCCATGTGGGTCGCCGAGGAATTGTCCCGGAACGGGGGCAGGAAGGCGTGGCTCGCCGCAAGAAGGATAAGGGAGCTGCTATGCCGCTGATGCCGTTTCAAGGGGAAATCGCCCGGCGGCTGGCGGGCAACCGCAGCCCGGAAAGCCATCTGGCCTGGGGCGGCGCACTGCATTTTGCGGACGACACGCCGCGCGCCACAAATGACCTCGATTATTTTCACGACAGCGAGGAGGCCGTCGCCCGCGCCTTTGAGGCGGATGCCGTGACCCTCAAGGAATTTGGCTGCGGGCTTGCGTTGAAAATCAACCGGCCCGGCTTTGTCCGGGCGGTTGTCTCGCGCGGGAAAGAGGCGACCAAGGTGGACTGGGCGGCGGATTCCGCGTGGCGCTTTTTCCCGGCGGTGCCGCACCCGGAACTTGGCTATGTGTTGCATCCGCTCGACCTCGCGGTGAACAAAGTGCTGGCACTGGTGGGCCGGGACGAGCCGCGCGATTATCTGGACGTGCTGTATGTCCATAAAAAGCACCTGTCGCTTGGAGCCCTTTGCTGGGCTGCGGCCGGGAAAGACCCCGGTTTGTCACCCGCGTTGATACTCGACCTGATGGCCCGGAAAAATCACTACCGGGCGGAGCAATTCCAAGCGGTCGCGACAATGGGGAGGCCCGACCTTCCCGCGCTCAAGCGCGAATGGCTTGACGCGCTGGCCGGTGCGCGGGCGCTGGTTGAACAGCTTCCCGCCGGCGAGGCCGGCTGCCTGTATTACAATCCGGAGTCCGGGCGGTTTGTGACGCCCGGCGCGGACACGTCCGGTTTGAAGAGGCACCACGGGAGGCCGGGGGGCTGCATTCCAGAGGTCGGGGAGCGCGCATTGATTTCCGGGGATGCCGGTGCCCTGAAATACCTAGACCGGCCCCTGCCGGACGCGGGGAAGGGCAGGGGAACGGCGCGCGGAGCGGCAAGGTGAGGGGTCCGCCTGGGGTTGCCCCCTCCGGCAAAAAGGCGGGCTGACGGATGCGCCGGCGGCGCGTGGCCAACGGGAAAGCAGGGTGTTTTTTGGGGTTTTCAAGCGCGACAATTCCAGCGCCGGCGGCGCGCCTGGTTTCAACTGCCGCGCCCCGGGTCGCCGGAAGGAGGCGCGGAGATTTTGGCGCGGGGATTTTCCCGGACATAAAAATGCAGAACGGCGGGGGCCGTTCTGCATGAGAGGAAAAAACAACGCGGGTCGCGGCTGGCGGCCCGCGTGTTTGTTTCAATGCGGCTTATGACGCGGCCGGGCCGCCGGAGGAACCGCCCTCGGGGGGGCGGTGGCCGCCGCGCTCGCCGCCACGGTAGCGGCTGTTGCGACCGCGACCGCCGCGCTGGCGGTGGTTGTAACTGTCGCGGGGATTGTCGCGGTGGTTGCCGCGCGGGCGGTCATCGCGGCGTTCGCCGTGGAAACCGCCGCCGCCGCCGTCACGATTGCGTCCGCCTCGTCCGCCCCGGCGTCCTTCGCGACGGCCTTCGCGGTATCCGTCGTCCGCGGGGGGAGGCGTGCCGGTCCCGGCGGTGTCGTCGGTGCCGCCGAAGAGTTTTTTCAGCCAGCCGAGGAAACCGCCGGATTTTTTCGGTGCGGGCGTGGCGGCGGATTCGTCCGGCGCGGAGTCGGCGGAGGGCTCGGGCGGGGGCTGCCGTTGTTCGCGCGGCGCGCGGTGGTCGCCATAGTCGCCGCGGTCGCGGTCGCGTCCGCCGTGGCGGTGTTCGCCGCGGTCCCGGAATCCGCGTTGGTCGCGGGTTTCGCCGGACTGTCTTTCGGGCCGGAAGACGGGCCGGTCGCCGCGGAGCGAGGGATGCACCGAGGTGTCATTGGCCGAATCGCCGGGCGTGGAGGCGTCCCAATGCTGGGACGGGCGGGGTTTTTCCACGGGGGGGAGGATGTTGAGCTCGGCTTTCCCGGTCTCGCCAGCGGCGGCGGCGGGGGTGCCGGCGGAGGTGCCGGCGGCAGAGGCACTGTCGGAGGTGTCGGCGGGTGTGCCGGCGGAGGCGGTGGGCGGTTCGGCGCCGGCGTTGACGGCGGACTGCTGGCTGGCCACGGCGGGGGCGGTGGCTGCGTGGGGAGCCGGCGCGGACGCGGGCTCGGCGGGGCTGGCTGGGCTGGCGGCGGCAACATCGGGTCCCGGCGCCCCTGCGGGCGGTTCGGGCGCGAACGGGTTTTTATATTCACGCCCGGCGGTCACGATTTGGATCGTCGTGGGCGTGTAACCGTCGTTCGCGGCGGTGGTGCTGCCGCCGGTGGTGGCGGGGGGGGTGGCGCGTTTTCCGCGGGCGAGGCCGGAGCCGCGGCTGGTGCCGAAGGCTTGGGTGGCCGTGGCGGCGGCGTCAGCCGTGGAGGCGACGGGGGCCGCGGGCGCGGAGGGCGCGTTGGTCGCGGCAGGTGCCACCGGGGTGGTGCCGGACGTTTCTGTATCTGACATGATGTGTTGGTTTGTTATGTTTGTTAAGGCGCCCGCCAGGGTGGCGGCGCGAGGTTGTGTTGGATTATGGCAGCGGAGCGCGAAAGGACCGTGCTCGACGCATGCAATTGTGAAAACATCACAGACAGGCTGCGCATACGCAACTGTAAAACTTTGGCAGCGTCCGTGCGGTCGAAAATTTCTGGATGCCCGGCGGGAAATGGGTGATGGGTCGCGCGGGCCGCGCGCGATGCAGCCGGACGGGCGGAAATCTGAAATGCAAAATGGAAAATGAAGAATGGAAAAACCTCCGCCTCGCATTCTTCATTTTCCATTTTCCATTCCCCCCTCCTCTCCGCGTTCTCCGCGCCTCCGCGCGAGACATGATTTTTCAAAGCGTCCAATGGACCTTTTCGGGAATCAAAGCGGAGCACAAATTTCCAAGGAGCGCACGCGAGGCGCGTGCGCTCTCCAATCTCGATGATTTTCCGAAGAGGTAATGAAAATTAGCGCGTTTTTCGTTTAATCAATTCGCATGGGGAAACAGCGCAAAGGCGCCGCCACGGCCGATAATGAATCGCACCAAGCGCCGCCACGCCAAAAACGAACCACCACGACGGCGCGCCGCCGCCGCCGCCACTGGTGACGGACGGCTGGCTGTTGCCGGCATCCGGAGGCTCCTGCTCAGGATCGGGCCGGGGCGGAAGCGGGGTGAGCGTGGTGACCGTTTTGCCGGGGTCGTCGGCGATTTTGCGGATGGCGGCGTTGCCGGTGTCGGCCACATAAAGAGCCCCATCGTTGCCCATCGCGATGCCTTCGGGGTAACGCAGCCATGCGCCGGCGCCATGTCCGTCCTGAAAGCCGGGCACGCCGGGGATGGGTTCGACGGGTGTCCGGCCGCCGTCGGTTTCGCCACCCTCGTCGTCGGGCAGCCCGTCGTCACCGGGATGGCCGGCGATGGTTGACACCAAGCCGTCCGCGTTGATCTCGCGCACCTGCGAGTTGCCGGTGTCGGCCACGTAAACCATGCCGCCATCCACCACAAGCCCGCGAGGAGCGTTGAAACGCGCCCCGCCCAGTGCCTCGCCGTCGGAGCAGCCCCGCGCACCCATCTGGCCGGCAAAAAGGGTGACGTTGTAGTTGCCTCCCGTCAGCCCGATGCGGCGAATGACATGGTTGCCGGTGTCGGCCACGTAGAGATGGGAGCCGCCGTCGGCGAGGCCGGTCGGATAATTGAACCGCGCCGCCGTGCCGCGGCCGCCAAGCGTGCCGGAAACGCCGGGCATGCCGGCGATCGTGCTGACTGAACCGCTGCTTGTGACCATGCGGATGACGTGATTTGCGGAGTCGGCGACATAGGTGTTGCCCGCATTGTCAACGGCCACTCCGACGGGCAGGTTGAAACGCGCGTCCAATCCGGGCCCGTCGGCGTGTCCGGGATTGCCGGGCGAGCCGGCAAAATATCCGGTCGCCGCGTTTGCGCCGACCGTGCGCAAGGCGGAGTTGTCCGAGTCCGCCACCACGAACGCATTCATCGCGCTGTTGATCGCGATCCCGGAGGGGGCGTTGAAGCGCGCCGCCGTGCCGGATGCGCCGGCCGTGCCCGAAACACCCGCGGCACCGGCAAATACGCCGATTGTGCCGCCGCCGGCGGTGATTTTATACAAAGCGTGCCTGCCCGCATCGGCCACGTAGAGGTCGCCGGACGCGCCGTCCACCACGAGCGACGCCGGGGCGGAAAGCGGAGTCGGCCTGACCACCAGCACGGCCTCGCCCGTCACGGAGCCCGCGGCATTCACCGCCGTGTAGCGGTATTTATAATTGCTCATAAGGATGGACGCCGCGCGGATGCGCAGCTCGCCGGTGCCGGCTCCTGAATATATGCCAGCGTCCTCGATTGCCTGCCATCGACCGTCGCCGCCCAGCACCTCCCATTTATATGATGCCACCTCCGGATAAGCGGCGACAGGCGCGGTGAGCGTCACGGACTGGCCGTGCAGGGCCTCGGGAATGGCAAGCCCGCCGATGTTCTGGATTGCCGCCATGAGGGTGAATTTTTCCGCGCTTTCCCCGTCGGCCGCGAAATTGCGGACCGTCACGCGCCCTCCGCTTTTCACCGAATACGGCACGATGGCGCGCGCCTCCGTGGCGGACACAAAGACGACCGACGGGGAAGGCACGCCGTTGAAATACACCTCGCCGCCCTCCTCGAATCTCGCGCCGGTGATCGTGACTTCCTCGCCGAAGCGCAATTCCGTCCTGCCGGGTTCGCCGGTTAAATGAAAGCCTGTCACCTCCGGCGCGCCGATGGCCTCGCGCCACGCGTCGGTATTCAATGTGCGGCCGCAGCGATACACCGCCGCGCCTTTCTCCCGCGAGCGGGTTCCCGCGTAAATGAAAATATGATGCCGGTTCCGCTGCGCATCCACGACGGAGCCGCCCGGATGAAAGCCGTCCTTGGTCTCCTTGCTTCCCCCGTAGGTGGCGGGGTAGCCGTAACGCTCCAGCAACGTGCCGTCAAAGCGCCATACCGCGCCGCCGGCGAGAAGCTCGTCGGCGGCGATGCTCCAAAGGTTGAGCGTGTTGCGTTGCAGTTCGGGGTCCTCAAGGAGCGCGTGCCCGGTTTTAAGGCCGCCGCCGCCCCATCTATGACTTTGAATCACCTCGATGCGTCCGTTGGCCGGATTGTATATGACCTCCGGGGTGTCGTTGGCCGCGCGGCCCGGTTTCTCGACCCTCTCAACCGGGCCGCCCGCCGCGCCGTTGCCGGAAATATTGGTGCAGGCGAGCCGGAACTTTATATCCTCAAACTCATCGCCCTCCTTGTATTCATAAACCTGCTGGGTCAGGTAAAAATATTTTCTCGAGGGATCGTCGCCGTAGCCATAGGATGACCATTCGCGGTTGATGCGCACGATGTGGCCGGGCCCCCATGTGGCGAGCGTGGGTTCGACGGCGCGCTGCCGGTCGGGGTTTTTCCAGACCAGCCAGTCCCAGTTTTCGCCGTCACGGGTCCGCGCAAGGAAGTTTCTGCGGCGCTCGGGATCGAGCAAATCGCTCTCGCTGATATTATCATAAAACGACTCCTGACCGAAATCGCCTATCAGCCCGAACACGGGATGCGTTATCAAATTCGGCCCTATGTTGGGCGTAATCGCCGCGGTGTATCCGGGAGCGATGGGACGGTTGGCCGTCCAGGTGACAGCCTGGTCGTCGGAGACGCGAAACTCGCGCCTGCCGCCGCCGTTGCCCTTGGCCATTATGATGCGATACGCGCTGCTTCCCGCGGGTTTTATCACGCCAAGCGCGTGCATGCTGCGCGAATCCTCGATGCGCGCGCCGCTGGCGTTGTCGAGCGGATTGGCGGGGAGCCAGGTGACAAGATCATCGGTGTAGATTATGCGACGGCCAAGCAGGGCCTGGTCGTCGCCGGGATCGACGGTGGCGTTGCCGTGGCCGATTTGGTGACGGAACATGACGATGATGCGCCCGGTGTCGGGATCGCGCGTGGCCACCGGCCAGCCGAGGTGCTTGTATTTTAGTGATGTGTCCGGGACGACGACCGGCACCAATTCCATCAAACCGCCCGCCGTCAGCCTGGCAAGCCTCTCGGTTTCCTCCGTTGGGAAAAACATCGTCGCGTAATCCGGGTTTGTATAGTCAATCTCCACGGCGTGCATGGACGTCCGCGGCCACAAGCCGGCGAGCGCGAGGAGCATGACGGGGATGGTTTTGTAAATCATAGGGGTTGTGTTCATGATGGGTGTTTTTCTTGTTATGAAAACCTTTCCCGATGATCAATAGTCCCAATCATCGGTGCGAAACGGAGGAGCGGGAAGACTGGCGGCGTTGTATAAAACGGCGTCGGGCGTGTTGTGCCAGGCATAACGGACGGCAACGGGCTTTTCCACGCCGGGCGCGTTGACCGTGAGTGCGCCGTTTTCGACGCGGGCCTGCGCGGGAACGAACTTTTTGTCCTCGCCGGCAATTTCAAACGACACGCCATTCGTCCCCGCGCGAAGCGTGAGACCGTCCGCATGCGTGAAGGTCAGGCGGATGGTGTCGCGCTCGATTTTATGGCCCGAAAGAACCGGCCCCGAATACTCGGCTTTCCCACCGTAGGCCAGGGCGAGCGCGATCAATGACAGGCGGCGGCCCACCTCCTGCTTGTTTTTGGGATGAATATTGTCCGGTTCGCCGATGTCGATGGTCACGGCCATCCCGGTGCCGGGCAGTGCGAGAGCCCTGGCTTGCGCCTCGCGGATATGCACATAGGTTTGCTGCTCCGGAGTCTTGGTTTTGAAGTTGGCGAGCTGGACAAAATAGAATGGGAAATCGTGCCGGGCAAAATCGCGGCGCCATTGCGTGATAAGCGCGCTGAAAAGCTCCGCGTAGGTCTGCCACCGCGCCGCGTTTCCCTCACCCTGATACCAAAGGACGCCGGCAAACGCCAGCCGGCGCAGCGGCGCCACCATTCCGTTATACAAACCGGCGTTCTGCCCGTTGCGCTTCGGCGTCTTGGGTGCCCGGGGAGGCTTGCCGGGGGAGCCGTCCGCCTTCCACTTTTCAAGTTTCCTCTCATGCTCGCGCTTTCGCGCGGAATACTCATCCATGACTTTTTGCCGCCGCTCACGAATGGATGCAAAGGCCGGCGCCTCCAGCACATCCGCGCTTACCCACGCCTCAGCGGGCGTGCCGCCGACGGCGATGTTTACAATACCGACCGGCACACCGATTTTGGGTGCGAGATCGCGCGCGAAAAAATAACCGGCGGCGGTGAATGCGCCCGCCGTGTCCGGTGCGCATACCTGCCAGCCCGCGGTTGACTGCACGTCATCGGCGGGCGAGTCCTTTGCGGACGTGCTCACATCGAAGTGCCGTATGTCCGGGTGATTCGCGGCCGCGATTTCCTCCCGGGCATTCATCGATTCGCCCACGGTCCGGCGCATGTTGGATTGTCCGGCGCAAAACCATACATCGCCAACGACAACATCCCGCAGGCGGATGGTGTTTTGGCCCGTCACCACGAGTTCGCCAGGTTTGCCCGGCTGAAGCGCGGGCAGATGGACCAGCCATTTGCCGCCCGCATCCGCTGCCGTCGAGGCGGACTGGCCGGCATAGGTGACGGTGATTTTCTCGCCGGCCGCGGCGGCGCCCCATATCGCGGCGGGATGTCCCCGCTGAAGCACCATGTGATCGCCAAATATCGTCGCGAGTGAAACATCCCCGCGCGACAAGGCGGCGATAATAAAGAACGGCAATGCGCATAAGAAAATGCGGAGCATCCGCATGTCATGGGAACGCAACGCACGCAAAATGGCAGGGCCTGGGATTTTTTGTTTAATCATATTTGGATGGAGAATATTGTATTGGGATCGCCGCGGACGGCATCAAACGATGCCGGATTGCTTCCACGCGCGGGCAAGCGCCGGCGTGTCGAGGGCGCGGGTGACGTGGAAAATGCTGCACGGCCTGCGGCGCCAGCCCGCGTAGATGAAGATGTGCTGCACGCCGCGCCCCTCGTCCACGATGGAGCCGCCCGGGTGCATGCCGTCGCGGTCCGAGTTGCGACTGTAATCCTCGCGCTCGACCAGCGTGCATTCGAAACGCCATCTCGCGGCGCCGGCGAGGAGTTCGTCCGGGTCGATGCTCCAGAGGTTGAGCGTATTGATGCGGTCCTTGCGGTTTTTTTCAAAAACCCTGCCCGTGCGTCCTTCTCCGCCCCCTCGCCGGTGGCTTTGTATGCACTCGATTCGTTTTGTCACCGGATTGTATATGACCTCGGCGGTGTCATGACAGTCCTGCCCGAAGGCGGGATTGCCGGCGATGTTGGTGCGTGCGACGTCGAATTTCACCTTGGAAAAACTTGCGCCGGGCTCGTGTTTATATACGAGCTGCGTGTGGCAGTAGTAACCGTCCTCATTGATCGCAAACTCCGGCGCGTATTCGCGCGCGATCATGACCATGTGCCCGGCCCCCCAGGTGACAAGCGAGGGTTCGACGCCGCGCGAGGGCATTGGATTTTGCCAGATGCACTGCTCCCACGTCCCGCCCGCGTCGAGGCTGCGCACGAGCCAGTTGCGGCGCGCCGGGGCTTTTTTCTGCTGACCAAAGGCGGCGACGATTCCAAATTCGGGATGCGCGATCAGCCGCGGACCGCAATGGACGGCGCCGTCAAGCAGGCCCTTGAATGCGTCTGTGTTTGTGCGCCACGTTTCGCCACGATCATCGGAAAGATACACTTCGCGCGGCGCGCCGCTGGCCACGACCACAACGCGCTCGCCGCCGTCTTTGCGACGCGCAACACCGGCGCAGTGCATGCCGTCAGGGTCGCCGAGGCGTGCGCGCAGGTCAAACGGATCCGCCGGGCGCCACGTCTGCCCGCCGTCATCGGTGGTGATCGCATAGCGTCCGGCGGGCAGGCCCGCGCCGTGCCACACGCCCGCTGTGATGTGTCCGCCTTGGGCGCGTTGAAAAACCATGACAATTCTCCCGTCGGACAGGCGCGCGGCCACGGGAAACCCGAGGTGGTTCACATTACCTTCGGGCGCGGAAACGACGGGATTGATATCGAGCAGTTTTTCCGCTCGCAGGCGTGCAAGCCATTTTTGATAGGGCCGGGAGAGGCCGAGCTGTTCTTTGAGCGAGGGCAGCGGCCTGGCGGCTGGGGGAGTGTTCGCGCCATGCACGGCGGGCCGGGGCAGCACGGGGGCGAGCGCGAGCAACGCGGTCGTTTTTATAAAGTCACGTCGGGTGGGCATGGGCAGGAGCGCGAGGCGGTGGATGCTATTTCCTGAGCGAGTCCTTGCCGTCGGTCAGCCATTCGAGATTGAAGCGGGCGACGGACATGTAGCGGTTGTTGTAGGGATTGTCGGCGATGTAACCGTTTTCGAAGAGGCAGAGGATGGTGCCATCGGGCAGGAGCGTCATATCCGAGTAGGAGGCGCGGCCGGGTTCGAGCACCTTGGCGACGGGCCATGTCTTGCCCTCGTCGTAGCTGAGTTTGATGGTGAGGTTCGAGCGTTCGCGTCCGCCCCATTTCACGTGGGATTTCGTTTTTCCGCGGCTGTCGGGATTGCAAATGATGATGCGGCTTTTGCCGTCGGCGGTGCCGGGCAGGCGGAGCACGCTGGCGAAACAGATCGGCGAGTAGAGCGCGTCGTTGAGCTCCGGCTTGCTCCAGCCGGTGGCGCCGTCCCTGCTGTGGGCAATGGCCTTGCGGAAGGCGGGATCTTCGTTGCGTATAAAGAGGAGCACGCCGCCGTCGCTCGCGGGCACGGCCACGGTTTCGTTCATGTTCTTGAGCGTGTCGGGGACGATATCGCCGCAGTGCCAGCTTGCACCGTGATCGTCGCTGTAGATGACCGAAGTCACGGACGGGCGATGTTGCATCCCCCGTCCGTCAGAGCGCGGATTGCCGGGGCACAGCCACACGGGAACGATGAGGCGCCCGTTTTTGAGCTGGATGCCGTGGCCGGGGCCGGAGGCGATGACGCGCCACGGGTATTTCTTCTGAAACGCGCCGAGTTGCGGCGTGATTTCGACGGGGCTGGAGAACGTCTTCCCGCCGTCGGCGCTTTGCATGTGATAAATGCGCGCATAGTTGATTTGATACAGGAAGTGGATGATTTTTTTCGCGTCGTCCCAGATGGCGACGGGATTATCGACAACGTTTTTGCCGTCTTCGAGAAGAATTTCCGCGGGCGCCCATGTCATGCCGCCGTCCGTGCTGCGGCGCACGAGCAGGCGAATGACGGCCCAGTCCGAGACGGCGCTGCGCGCGGAGGTGAAGGCAAGCACGGTTTTGTCGGGCAGCGCGAGGATGCACGGGATGCGGATGGACCGGTATTCGCCGTCGGGCGTGACTTGAAAGAGAACCTCCTTTTCGACGAACGCGTCCTCGATGTCAGGCGCGGCAGGCGAGACGGTGGCGAGAAACAGGAATGCGACAAGAGCGGATATGGATTTATTTGTTCTCATGGTGGCATGCATGGTCAGATGGGAGCGCATCATCAAGGGATGATGCCGGTGGACGGGGACGAAGGAGAGAGTTCATCAAGATTTTTTAGGAAAATATCCGACGGGGAAATATGGTGATTATGGTTTTCTCAACGGACCATGAGATGGGGAAGGGACGGCGAAGCGCCGCTTCGGGAAAGTTTGAGGGGAGGGATTTTTCCGTCGAGGCATTCATTTTCGAAGCCTTATGGGCGGGATTCTGGGAAACGCGCATTTTGTTGCTTGAGTGCGCCCAGCAACTCGTCTTTCAGGCGTTCCGCAAGCCGGGGCTGTGTTTTTGAAAGGTCATTTTTTTCCATTGGATCGGAAGCCAAATCATAGAGTTCCGAGCGTCCGTCCTCGTAGAAATGGATCAGTTTCATGTCGCCTTTGCGGATGGACGAACAGGGCTTCGTTCCGACGAACGCTGCATGATAAAAAGGAAAATGCCAGATGAGCGTGTCGCGGTCGAGTTTGCCGGTTTTTCCGGTGAGCAGCGGAAGGATGCTGATGCCGTCGAGGGGAACAGCGGGCGGCTTGACGCCCGCCACCTCGCAGAACGTGGGCATGAGGTCGGTGGCAATGACAGGGACATCGGAAGTCGCGCCGGCTTTGGTCACACCGGGCCAGCGCACAATGAAAGGCTCGCGCACACCGCCCTCGTAGAGCGTCCACTTGCTGCCGCGCAGACCGTTCCAGGCAACCCGCGGGTCACCGCCGTTGTCGGAGGTGAGGACGACTAGGGTGCCGTCGCTGAGCTTGTATTTGTCGAGCGCATCGAGCACGCGGCCAAGCAGGTGATCCATTGTCTCGACGAAGGCCGCGTAGGTAATTTGGGCGTCGTTTAATTTAAGCCTGGCGGCCGCGGCTTTTTTTTCATATTTCTCAACAAGCCATTTGCAACGGGTGTGCAGCGGATAGTGCACATAATATTGGGAAAAAAAGAGGAAAAACCGCTCATCCTTGTGACGGCGGAGGAAATCAACCACCTCGTCGCCGAGCGCGTCGGGTGCGTAGTCGCCCTTGTTGTAAGGGCCGAAACCGGCCTTCCCCTTTTTCAAGTCGCCTTGATAATTATACGGATGGCTGCCGCGCTCCTCACTGGTCTCGGCAAAACCCTGTTGGGCGGGGCCAAATTTGTTGCCATGTCCTAGTATGCAGTCATGCTTAAAAAGCCGTAAAAATAAGGCAGGGATGATGACACCATGCCTGAAATCCTCTACAAACTGAACCTGACCGGAGAAGAACGCGAAGAGCTGCACGCCATGACAAGCAGCGGCAAGCGGGCGGCGAACAGCGTGCTCAACGCCTTGATCCTGCCCAACTGCGACCGCGGCGGGCACCAGAACAACCGCCTGGGCAGCCAGCAAATCAGCGAAGTGCTGCGGGTGAGCATGAGACGTATCGACCGGGTCAAGCGCCGGTTTGTGG
>JAITDF010000742.1 GCA_031282705.1 Opitutaceae bacterium
AAACCGAGGTCGCCGATGCGGGTGGTGATGAAGGCTTTTTTCGCGGCGGCGGCGGCGGCGGGCCGGGTGAACCAGAAGCCGATGAGCAGGTAGGAGGCGAGGCCGACGAGTTCCCAGCAGATGAAGGTGAGCAGGAGGCTGTTGGAGACGAGCAGGCCGAGCATCGAGGCGGCGAAGAAACTGAGGCAGCAGAAAAATTTCGCGTAGTTTTCGTCCTCCTTCATGTAGCCGGTGCTGAAGAGAAAAATCAGGAAGCCGACGAAGGTGACCATCACGAGCATGAACGCGCCGAGCGGGTCGAGCAGGAAGCCGAGCCCGACGTGGAACGCGCCGGATTGCAGCCAGGTGAAGTTGAAACTCCGGTGCGCGGCGGGGTCGGCGAGCGCCTCGCGGAGGGCGAGGCAGGAGAGGACGAAGGCGGCGGCCATGGCGGCGAGCGCTGCGCCGGAGGCAAGCGCGCGGGAGCGGCGCGGCGTGACCGCGCCGATGGCGGCGGCGGCAAGCGGAAGCGCGGGAATGAGCCAGAGGAGTTTGGTCATGGTCAGCCTTTCAATTCGTTCGCGTCCTGGAGGCGGATGCCGCGGCGGTGCCGGTGGAGCGCGATGATGAGCGCGAGGCCCACGGCGGCCTCGGCGGCGGCCACGGCGATGGAGAAGAGGGCGAAGAGGACGCCGGTCATCGCGCCGCCGCCGGCGGTGACGGCGGCGGAATGGCGCGCGAAGACGATGAAGTTGATGTTGGCGGCGTTGAGCATGAGTTCGACGCCGAGGAGCACGAGGATGGTGTTGCTGCGGGCGAGCGCGGCGACGAGGCCCAGGCAGAAGAGCGCGCTCGAAAAGAGCAGGGCAAGGTGCAGCGTGCCGGTGTTTTCAAAAAGATTCATCATGACGCGGCCTCCTCCCCGGAATTGTCCGCCCCGCGGCGGTCGTTGGATGCGATGACAATGGCGCCGATGAGCGCGACGGTGAGGAGCACCCCGGTGACAAGGAGCGCGGCGGCGCCGGCGGGCTCCATGAGCGCGAGGCCGATTTCGCGGACGCGGATGGCGGGCTCGGCGGCGGCGGCAACGGCAGCGGGCGCACCGGCGGCGGCGGCAGCGGCGTCTGCGGCGGCAGCGGCGCCGGTGGCGGCGGGTGCGCGGGCGGCGGCGGCGGGGAGGCCGAGGGGCGAGGTGAGGATGGCGCCGGCCAGCGCGCCGAGGCAGGCCCCGCCGGCGAGGAGCGCGGCGGCGGCGCGCCGGAAGGCGCCGGGCGCGGGGGCGGTGTCGCCGGGGCCGAGGCGCGTGAGCAGCACGGCGAAGAGCACGACCATCGAGACCGCGCCGACGTAAACGAGGATTTGCGCAAAGGCGACAAACTCGGCGCCGGCCCAGAGGTAACAGGCGGCGATGCCCGCCCAGCCGGCGACGAGGAGGAGCGCGCTGTGGATGATGTTGCGCCGCGTGACGGCCGCGGCGCACGCGCCAAGGGTGGCGAGCGCGATGGCAAGAAACGTGAGGAGGGAGAGGTCGGGCATGTCTGTTGGATTCCTGGGCGGTTGTGATGCGTGTGCCAAAAACTTCGGTTGTTATGAGGAAAAAATGCCTGTCCGCGATGTGATTTCAGCCAGAGCGGGCGGCGGCGGGCGCCTCGTTTGAGGCGCGCGCAGCCGTCCCTGGCAAAGGCGAAGGGGGAGGGGGGTTCTGGTCAAACGCCCCCCGGCGCGACTCACGCAGGCAAATCGCCGGCAGGTTTCGGAACATGGGAGTCATGGGAGAAATGGGAGTTATGGGAGTTATGGCACCCTGAAGAACGCCATGACTCCCATACCTCCCATTTCTCCCATGTTCGCGAAACCACCGCGGCACGGACGGCACGGAGGCCGTCCCTCCAAAGGCCCGGGTGCTTCCGCGTAACATCAGAAAGTAAAAGAAATACATGATGGCGGTTCGGTTGCCTGTCACTGCGCGTAGCGGTAGTTGCGGGGGCCGAGGCCGGCGCCGAGGCTGCGGCCGAGGAGCACGTAGGGGATGAGGATGAGCGCCAGGCCGGCCACCCAGCGGACGACCAGCAGCGCGGGGTTCGCGGAGCCGGCGCCGGCGGGCGCGGTGAGCATCCAGAAGGCGGCCACGCCGAGGTTGACGAGGCCGAGCGGGACGAGGAGTTTCCACGCGAGGCGGGTGAGCTGGTCGATGCGCAGGCGCAGGAGCGTGGCGCGGATCCAGATGAAGAAGAGGATGAGCGCGACGAGTTTTGCGCCGAACCAGAGATAGGAGGGGATGAACTGGAGAAATTCGCACGGGGCCTGCCAGCCGCCGAGGAAGAGCGTCACGCCGAGTCCGCACAGGCCGATGATGCCGAAATACTCGCCCATGAAGAAGAGCGCGTATTTGAAGCCCGAATACTCGGTGAGGTGCCCGGCGATGATCTCGCTTTCGCCTTCGGGGAGGTCGAAGGGGCAGCGGTTGGTCTCGGCCAGCGCGGCGATGACGAAGATGACAAACCCGGCGAGGCCCCAGGGCGTGAGCACGTGCCAGTGCGGGACGAGCCCGCCGAGCGACCAGCCGCCCTGGGCGGCGACGATGGCGGAGGTGCCGAGGGTGCCGGCGGCGAGGACGACGGGGACGACGGCGAGGAGCAGCGGAAGCTCGAAGGAGATGAGTTGCGCGAGGGCGCGCATGGCGGAGAGGAGCGAGTATTTGTTATGGCTCGACCAGCCGGCCATGAAGATGACGAGCTCGGAGGCGGCGCCGGCGGCGAAGAAATAGAGCACGCCGGCGTCGAGGTCGAGCGGCGTGAGGTGGCGTCCGTAGGGGATGACGGCGAAGCCGAGCAGCGTGAAAAAGACCGCGCCGGCGGGGGCGAGGAAGTGCAGGATTTTGTCGGCGGCGGCGGGCACGATGTCCTCCTTGGTCAGGGCCTTGACCGCGTCGGCGAAGGGCTGGAAAAAGCCGAAGCAGCGGAGGCCGAGGATGCGGACGCGGTTGGGGCCGGGCCGGTTTTGAAAGCGCCCGAGGAGTTTGCGCTCGGTGACGGTGGTGAAGGCGAAGAGCAGCCCGAAGACGGTGAGGATGACGGCGATGGCGAGCACGGAGGCGACGACCCAGCGGAGCGCGTCGCCAAGGGCGGTGCCGCCGGCGGGGAGGAGGCCGAGGAGCCAGTCGCGGGCGAGGAGGGGGAGGCGTTCGAGAAAATTATCGGCGGGATTCACGGTGGCGAAGATTTTGCTTGTCGGATGGATGAAAGTGGCTAGGTTCATGGCCGAGTCGGTTATGATGAGTCCTGCCCGGACCATCTCGCATCCCTCCCGGGTGCCCCCGACTCTTTTTTTGTGTGTTTTCTGAAATGATAGGAGCCGTCTTGCTCTTGATAGAGGGCAAACAGTCCGCGCATATGCTTGTTGTGGATATTTTTGGTTCCCATCTGAAGTTTTTCGACAAGATTGTAATAGAATTTAATACGCTCGTCCCCCGCGCAATGGCGTCCGACTATATGTGCGATTATGTCGGCAAACTGCAGGCCGGCGCAGATGTTTGACAAGGCAATCAATGGGAGCGGACGTATTCGCATGTCGTCATTTGGAAGACCTGCCAGAAAATTTTGCATCGCGATACAAATACCCTCCTGTGCTTGGACTCGTTGATCAAAGACCATCAAGGCCCGGCTTTTTGGAGGCAAATAATCAAGCAGCCGGTTGGTGATTTCCCGAAAGGGCAATTCCAATTGCTTGGGTTTGGGAGAGAGAAGGGCGGGTTTTGTTTCGCTATGAATTGCCCCAGCGGTGATTCGAATATTCTTCCTTATGGCAAACTCAAGAATCTCCCGTGCGATGCTCAGATTCTTTGAAAAGGAATATTTTTCCGCCATGGAAAAGGAGGATTTCCCCAGCAAATCCTTGCCTTTTAGTTCGCGTGTTTTGTCCTTTGCCTGCTTCCGTCCAAAGTATTTATGCCGCACCCGATACATCTCATTCGCAAGGGCTTCGTGTGTGTTCCATGAACAAACAATGGCGGCAAGCACACCGATATGCTTGTTTTCGGCCTCTTGCCAGCTTTCATCTATGAAACACCAGGTGTCCATGTGTTTTTGGCGGAAGGATGGGTCAGGAGGCGGCGGGCTTGGTGCCGGAAGCGGCGGCGGTGCCTGGCGGCACGGCTTGGGGCGCCGGTGCCGCGGCGGTTTGTGCGGCTTGTCCGGCTTTGGCCGCCGCCGCCGCGGCGGCGGCCTTGGCGCGCTCCACGGCCTTGCGTTTGTCCTCGGCGCGGCGGGCGTCGGTTTCGGCGGCGTCGGCGGGGTGGAGGGCGCGGTGGTAGGCTTCGGGTTTGGCGAGCTGGGGGAGGTGGCGGAGGAGGCCGGCAAAGCGGTCGGTGGCGGTGATTTCGTAGGCGTGGTCCATTTTGATGGAGTCAAACGGACACGATTCGGCACAGATGCCGCAGCCCATGCAGACGGAAAAATCGATGTCGAAGATTTTGGGCTTCTTTTGCACGCGGCCTTTTTCGTCGCGCTCGGGGACGATGTAGATGCACTGCGGCGGGCATTCCTTTTCGCAGATGCGGCAGGCGACGCAGCGCAGGCCGGCGCGGGCGTCGTCGCCGTCGTAAACGAGGAAGGGGAAGCTGCGGAAGTTTTCCGGGAGTTTATAGCGTTTTTCCGGATACTCGATGGTGGGCAGTCGCCGGGGATCGTGGTAGCTGCCGACGAGGTTTTTCGCGGTGACAAGGAGGCCTTTGATGATGCCGGTGCCGAGCATGGGTGGAAAATCAATTATGAATTACAATCTGATGTTACGCGGCGGCCAGTTTTGGTAGGGCGGTCTCGGCGAGTCCGCCCGGGGTTTGCTCGGGGTGGGAGCGGGGGTGTCGGGGGGGACGCCCAACCAAAAAAAGCCGGAGGCGTTA
>JAITDF010000008.1 GCA_031282705.1 Opitutaceae bacterium
GGGGGGGTGTGGGGGTGGCGGGGGTGGTTTTTGTTGTAACACGGGGGGGGGGGCGCGCCGGGGGGCGGGGCCGGGGGGGGCCCCCCCGCCGCGGCGGGGGGGGGGGGCGGGCGCGGCCCGCGCGGGTCAGCCTGTCATCGCGACGAGCGGCGCCACGGGCGTGATGGCCACGTCCACGGCGCCGAGCACGTTGGTCGTGTAGCAAATGTAGCGGTCGTGCAGGCAGAAGCGGGGGTGCGGGTGGACGTGGTAGGGCCGCCGGTTCAGCGGCGGCAGGGTTGACACGATGGCGGCCTCGCGCCCCGTTTTTATGTTATAGAAGGCGACGCGCCAGCTCCCGTCGTCGGGGTTCGCGTCGCCCGCGAGCCAGCGCCCGGCGCGGTCGCAGTGCGAATGGGTGTGGCCGCGCGGCCAGACCAGCTCGCGGCGCCCGGTGCGTATGTCGATGCGCGCCGTGCCGCGCCGGTAGTCGATATACCAGACGTGCCCGCCGCCGGCGTCCCACCACTCGTGGCCGCGCAGCGACGCGGGCAGCGGGTCGTCGGGCACGAGCTGCGTGAGCGTGCCGTCGCGCCGCAGCAGCCAGAGGCGGTCCTGGGTGACGCCCTCCGCGCCGGTCGCGGGGTCGTTCCAGCCGTCCTGCGCGAGCAGCATCAACGCCGGGTCAACCGGGCTGAACTGCGCGTGGTTGTGGCAAAGGTCGAAGCGCCGCCACAGCCGGAACGCGCCCTCGTCCGCCGCGCCCGCCGCGCCGCCGCCGTCCGCGCCCGCGCCGGCGGCGGCCAGCGGCAGCTCGCCCGCGAACCAGTCGGCGCCGAACTGCGCGTCGATGGCGAAGGCGCGCCCGTCGGCGGAGCGGCTCAGGTGCGTGGCGAGGCGCAGGGGGCGGCGGTTGCGCGCCAGCCCGGCGGGGAAGGCGCCGGCCTGCACCGCCGTGCCGCCCGGCAGCGGGCCGCGCCGCCAGACGCCCAGCCCCGTCGTCCAGTAAACCTCGCCAGTCGCGGCATCGACGCAGGGCGAGGCGTCCATGAACTGCGTCTCCGGGAAATGCCGCACGGTCTGCCGCTCGAAATCGGCGACCGCGAGCTGGCGCCCGTAATACGCGTCGCCGCCCGGCGGAAACGCGCAATACATCCACAGGAAGCGCCCGTCGTCCGAGAAGCCGGAGTTTACGAAATAAAACGAGAGCTGCAACGGCGCGGCCCTCCGTTTGTTGAGGATGAAGCTCTCCACGCCCGACACGGGGTCGTGCCAGCGCGTGAACAGCTCGCTTTGCTCAAGCGCCGGCGTCGTCGGCGGCGGCATCGGCGTCGCCGGCGTCGCGGTGTCTGTTATTACAGGATTCATAGATTGGCCCTCCCCGCCGCCTCCGGCGTCCCCTCCGCGCAAACTTGCTCTGTGCAAACCTCTTCCGCGCAGTCCACCACGGCGCAAGTCCACGCGCCGGCGGCGGCCTGCCGCTCGCAAGCGGTTCCCTGCCCGGTGCCGGCGGCGGCCCGCCGAACCTCTTCGGAACCTTGCCCGGCGTCGGCGGCAGCCTTCCGAACGTCTTCGGAACCTTGCCCGGCGTCGGCGGCAGCCTTCCGTTTGCAAACGGTTTCTTGCCCCGCGCCGGCGGCAGCCTCCCGTTTGCAGACGGTTTCCTGCCCGCCGCCGCCGCCGCCGCGCCGCAGGATCACGGTGCGTATCCGGCCCGGCTCGATTTTCCCGAGCGAAACGCGCCCGCCCAAAAATTCGACCGCCGCCTCCGCCGCGCGCGGCCCGGCGCCCTGCACCCGCAGCATCCAGCCGTCGCCCGACGCCGCGCGCGCAAACGCCAGCAGCCTCAGCCCCGGCCCGGCGCGCAGCACGCCGCCCGTGCGCGCGAGCGGGCCCGCGTGCGCCGCCGTAAGCAGCGCCACCGGCGGCGATTCCAGCCGCCGCGCCAGCGCGTCCGCGCCGGCGCCCCCCGCGCCCAGCGCAAACTGGAACAGGTGCTCGCCCAAGTCCATGACCGGCTGCCGGAACCCGGCGGCGGCGCCGCCGCCAGCGGGGGCGGCGGCGCGGACGCCGGCGAGCGACGCGTAGGGCGCGCTCCGCGCGACCGTCGCGCCAAAGGCGGACTCGGTGGCGTCGAAACAATACAGCGCGTCGCTCGCGAAAACGAGCGCGCCGCGCCCCCCGCCGAAGCGCACCCAGCGCCCGCCCGGCACGTCGCCGCACGGCTCGCGCCGGACGCCGCCGCCGGGCACCTCGAACTCCGCCGCGCCGCCGATGCCGGAAAATTCCAGTTTCAGGCGCGCCGCCCTTTCCGCCCAAAACGCGCGCACCCGCGCCACGACCGCGCCGTCGCCGCGATGCAGCAGCAGCGTCAGTTCGAGCCACGAGGCCCCGCCCGCGTCCGCCAGCCGCACCCGGAGCGCGGCCCGCTCCGGCCCGCGCTCCAGCACCGCGGCGGACTCGATTTTCCAGACGGATTTCACGCGGTTGACGTGGTTCGCCTCCGGCTCGCCGTCGTGCCCGCCCCACGAGCCCCAGGGATCGTCCACCGTGAGCACGCGCAACGCGGCGCGGCGCGGCGTTTTTCCCTTGCGCAAAAACACGACCCGCCCGGCGCGCGCATCGGCGCGGACTTCCCACGCGCGGTTCGCGATGCGCCCGGCGCCCGCGCGCAGGTCGGTCTCCACGCGGGGTGCCCGCGCCGGCGCGTCCGCCAGCCCCGCGGTGAGCACGTGCCAGCCGCACGGCGGGATTTTCACCCGCGCGACGAAGCGCTTGCGCCACGGCGTCTCCAGCGCGAAGTCGTTTTCCACCGCCACGCACTGGAACGGCAGCGCGCGCCCCGCGCCGTCGCGCACTTCGAGCGGCACGGCGTCGGGTCTGTTTTTAAACGCGTCCAGCGGCCGGTAATCCAGCGGCGCCTCAAACTCGACCGGCCCGTCGAAGGGGTGCGGGTCCGGGTTCCACAGCAGCACGGGCGAGAGCGCGGGCCTGTCGCCGGCGGCGCGGGGCACGCGCGTGTCCACCCGCGCCGCCAGCGCGTTTAGCGCGTCGTTCTCCGCGCGCGCCGCCTGGTGCCGCGCCAGGCCGAGCCACGCGCGCTGCCCCTCCAGCGCGCGCTCGATGGCGGTGCCGGGCAGCACGTCGTGAAACGTGTTGAACAGCACGGCATCCCACGCCTCGCCCAAGTCCGCGCCGGGTTCCGCGCCCAAGCCCGCGCCGGGCGGGACGGACGAGGGAGCCGGCGCGCCC
>JAITDF010000054.1 GCA_031282705.1 Opitutaceae bacterium
CAAGTAACAAGTAACAAGAAGACACCGGCGCGCCTTTTCACCATCCCTCCCAACCCTCCCATAAGTCCCATTCCGCCCATAAGTCCCATGTCTCCCAAAACGAGCGCCGCAAGATGTCCCTCACCCTGAAAATCGTCACGCCCGAAGCCGAAGTCTATGCCGACACGATCGAGACCGTGGTCATCCCCACGACGACCGGCGAGATCGGCATCCTGCCCGGCCACATCCCGCTCCTCACCCAAGTCGCCGCCGGCGGGCTGCGCGTCACCAAGGACGGCCGGACCAGCGAACTCATCATCGGCGACGGCTTCGCCGAAATCGAAGCCGACACCGTGTCCATCCTCGCGCAAAACGCCATCGAGGAGGAAAAAATCGACTACGAGGCGGTCGAAAAAGCGCGCCAGCGCGCCGAGGAGGCGCTCAAGAACCGCGAGAAACTCACCCCCGAGGAAATCGCGCGCGACGAAGCCGCCCTCCGCTTCGTCATGGCCCAGCTCGCCCAAAAGAAAAACCGCCGGTGAAGTCCGCGCCGGGCGCCACCCCCCTCGTGCCGGCACAGCTTAAACACAAACCATGCCACCCGCCGCCACTCCCGCCCGCTCCACTGCGCCCGCTCACGCTCCCGCCGCCATTCCCATCCCCGCGCCCGCGCCCATCCGCCACGATTTCATCGCGATCGACGAAGGTTTGAACAAAATCTTCCGCATCGACGAAAACCGCTCGCCCACCGAACCGCTCTGGCACATCAGCACCGGGCGCACCCAGGTGCGCGACATGCAGCTCATCGGCGGCAACCGCCTCCTCGTCAGCCATAACCGCGGCTATTCCGAAATCGACCTCGACACCGGCGAAATCCCCGTCGCCGTCGAACGCTTCCACGGCGTCACCTCCGCCCGCCGCCAGCCCGACGGCGGCACCCTCGTCGCCGGCGTGAACCTCCCCCACCTCCCCGGCGTCTCCCTCCTTGAGCTCGACGCCGCGCACGTCACGCGCCGCCAGGTGCGCTACCCCGGCGACTACGTGCGCCTCATCCGCCAGACGCCCGTGCACACGCTCCTCATGATGTGCGACACGCGCATCCGCGAGGCCGACTGCTTGGGCGGCTATCTGCGCGAAATCCCCGTCGAGGGTTTCGCGCACGTGTGGAAGGCCGTGCCGCTGCCCGGCGGGGGCCTCCTCGCCTCGGCCGGCTACGGCGCCTTTCTGGTGGAGCTCGACGCGGCGGGGCGCGTGGTGCGCAAATTCGGCGGGCGGGCCGACGTGCCCGCCGCGGTGAACCCCTATTTCTACGCCACTTTCCAGCTGCTGGCCGGCGGCCACGTCGTGCTCGCCAACTGGCAGGGTCACGGCCCCGGCCACGGCGGGTCGGGCGTGCAGCTTTTGGAGTTCGACGCCGCCGGGCGCATCGTCTGGCAGTGGAGCCACCCCGCGTTCATCTCGTCGCTGCAAGGCGTGCTGGTCCTCGACGGTCTCGACACCGGCAGGCTCCACGACGAGCGCACCGGCGTCATGAAGGAAGTTTAAGTTTTGGGGTTCAAGTTCAAGGGTTCGTCGCAGTTTTCGATGAGACAGTGAAGCCCCTCCGGGGCGAAATCCGCCCTTCGCTTTCTTACTTCACTGATGTTACTTCAACTTAATCTCCCCGCCCTATTCATACCGCGCGCTGCGGCCGAGGTAGTTCAGCGACCAGATTTCCTTCCAGACGCGGAAGCGGCCTTCGTAGGTGATCTTTCCGTGCTCCGCGCGCTGCGCCGGGGGCAGCAGGAAGCCCAGTTCGGTGTTGAGGCGGTCCATCTCGCGCTGCTGCGCGTTCAACTCCTCCAGCGGCTCGCCGTCCCACGGGTGGATGATTTCGCCGCGCCGCGCCAGCCGCGCCCGGTGGCGCCGGTGGAGGCTTTCCAGCGAGACGCGCCAGGGGTTGCGCTCCACCAGCCAGTTTTCGGGATAAAACCCGGCGAAGGGCAGGAAGAGATTGTCCGTCACGTAACGCCAGCCGTTCAGCATGCGCGTCGAAAAACTCGCGCACAGCGCCAGCGCGCCGCCGGCCTGGGGCAGGAAGGTGATTTGCAGGCGCATCGCCGCTGCCTCGTCCTGGTAAACCGAGACGCGCAGGTAAAGCTCGGGGCTGATCTCGGCGCGCAGCGTCTGCACGCGGGCAAACCCGTGCGCGCGCAGCCAGTCGCGCACTTTCAGGAAGCGGGGGTGCGTGGGCCATTCGTCGCCGAGGGTGCTGGCGGTGTAGTGCGGAAACAGGGGCAGCGGGCTGAGGCTGAGCGCCTTGATCATCATCCAATTGTAAAGCGTCTCGGCCAGGACCCAGACCAGCAGGCACACGAGCGCGAGCAGCCAGCAGGGCCGGTCGGACGCGCCGGTTCTTTTCAGGAGCCACGCGGCGCCGCCGGAGAGGGCGATGCAGCGCAGCCAGCGGTTGATGATGGAAAGCGCGGGCGAGGCGAGCCGGGCGTTGAGGCGCGCCAGCACGATGACCGTCAGGGCCGCCGCGAGCACCAGCGGGAAGAGATATTCGGAGGCGTTTTCCATGTTTTGCCCTTCCAGAAAACCGACGCGCGCGCGTCTGGCAAGGCGATGTGCAAGGGAAAAGCGGCGGGCAGCGGGCGGAAGGTGGCGCTGCGGAGGGCGTTTCGCCGGCGGTTTAAGTGACTCGGAGCCGACTTGGAAGTCTGCGCTGCATAGGCGCTCCCGCTCCGGCTCCAGTCGTAACGCAGGTTGGCGGACCGGTGCTTCGCCCTGAACCAAGCCTGCTTCTTCCGCGTAACGCCGGCTCTTTGCCTTCGTCAGTTGAGGCGCACGGGCATGACGACGCAGATGAAGCTCTCCAGGGTCTTGAACACGCCGGGGCTCACTTCGTCTTTCAGCTCGAAGAAGATTTCGTCCTTCGTCAGCGCGCGGAGGGGGTCGAGGAGGAATTGCGGGTTGAAGCCGACTTGCAGCTCGGGGCCGTTGTAGGCGATGGCCATGGATTCGTGCGCCTCGCCGAAATCGGGGCTTTGCGCGGTGATTTCGAGGAGGTTGCCGGTGAGTTTGATTTTGACGGAGTTGGACTTTTCGCTGCACACGAGCGCGGCGCGGTGCACGCACTGGGAGAAGAGTTCGCGTTCGAGTTTGATGCGCTGGTGCGTCTCCTTCGGGATGACTTGGTTGTAGTTCGGGTAGTTGCCTTCGACGACTTTCGAGTAGAGGTAAACGTTGTCCACCAGGCCGGCGCCGTCCTTGTCCACGTTGAGCTGGAAGGCGGCGCGGCGGTCGTTGAAGGCGATTTTGAGTTTTTCGCCTTTGTCGAGCATGCGCAGCAGTTCGCCCACGGTCTTGGCGGGGAGGATGATGTTGCCGGCGTTTTCGGGGGGCACGTCCATGGCCTTGCTCATGAGGGCGAGGCGGCGGCCGTCGGTGGCGACGAGCGAGAGTTTGCCGTCGTGGAAGTTAAAATACACGCCGTTGAGGATGAAGCGGGTCTCGTCGGTGGACTGCGCGTAGGCGACGCTTTTGAGCATGGCGACCAGCTCGGCTTGTTCGAGGGTGAAGGATTTTTCCTCGGCAAACTCCGGCAGCGGGGGGAATTCCTCGCGGCTGATGCCCATGATGCGGAAGGTGGAGCCGCCGGAGGCGAGTTTGATCTGGTGCGTGGGCGAGGCGTCGAAGGTCACGTCGGCGCTGGGCAGTTCCCTGACGATGGTGGCGAGGCGTTTGACCGGGAGGGTGACCGCGCCGGGTTCCTTCACCTCGGCCTTCACTTTGCACCGGATCCCCAGGTCGAGGTTCGTGGTGGTGAGGGCGATGGAGTCCTTGTCGGCTTCGATCAGCACGTTGCTCAGGATGGGCATGGTGGCTTTCGAGCCGACGACGTTGAGGACTTGGGCAAGTCCGTTGCTGAAGTGGTCGCGATTGATTTTGAATTTCATGCGCTGCGGTTTTTGGGAAAACTAACAAATGCCAAATAAGGCTGAGTTCAATAATTAAGATCTATCCGTATCAGTATGGACGGTGAAAAGGGGGAATAACCAGAAAAATCTCCTGCAAAGATGGGCGCGGGGGGCGTTGTGAGCAACCGGGCGGCCGGGCCGGGACAAGGGCGGGGTTTTTCACAGGGGGAAAGTTATTCGGGGTTGTTGGGCGGGTTGTTGGCGGGATTGTCCGCAGCGTCCCCGGCGGGGGCCCGCGCGGCCTCCCCGGCGCGGGGCGCGGGGCGGCGGCGCCAGTGGCGGCAGAGTCCGAAGAAGAGGTAGCCGATGCAGATGCACAGGAAGCCGATCTCCTTGTAGAAGAAGATGACGGCGGCCAGGGCGAGCAGCAGCGCCAGGGTGCCGAAGCGCGCGCGCGTCTGCATGCCGATGTTTTTCCCGCTGGGGAAGCGCACGGTGCTCATCATGAGCAGCGCGATGAGGAGCATGAGGGGCGGGAGCACCAGCGCCAGGTGGTTGAGGTGCCGCTCGCCTTCGGCCATGCCGATGAGGAAGAGCACCGTGGCCGCGACGGTGGCGGCGGCGGCGGGCACGGGCAGGCCGAGGAAGTCCTTGCCCGATTCCCTGGCGCCGCGGTGCAGGAGGGGGTTGGTGATGACGTTGAAGCGCGCCAGCCGCATCGCCGCGCAAAGCAGGTAGATGAAGCCGATGCCCCAGCCGATGTTCAGCGACCATTCGAGGCCGGGTGTCTGCAAGGGGGAGAGGATGAAGAACGACATCATCATCGCCGGGGCGATGCCGAACGAGACCACGTCGGCGAGCGAGTCGAACTCCGCGCCGAAGAGCGATTCGCGCCCGCCCATGCGCGCGAGCCGGCCGTCGAGCGAGTCGAAAAACGCCGCGCCGAGGATGAAGTAAACCGCCAGCCGGTAGAAATAAAACATCGTGTTGCCCTGGTAGAGCCCGTCGGGCGAGGACTCGGCGAGCAGCGCCTGGATGCAGCAGATGAGCGACACGAAGCCGCAGAGCAGGTTGCACGCGGTCATCAGGTTCGGCAGGATGTAAATCCGGCTGGCCTGGGTGACGTTGTAGGGGTCTTCGCGCGGGTCGGGTTTTGACATGGAGTTTTGAGTTTTAAGGTTAAGGTTTTGACATGGCGGGAAAGATGGAAGGCGGGAAAGGTGGAAAGGGCGGGCGGGAAAGTGGAAGCGGCATCCTGCCGCCTTGCGGCGGCGGTGATGGCGGGTGCGTGGTGAGAAATCGCGGGCGCGGCGGCGTGCGGCGTGTGCGGCGTGTGCTGGGCGTGCAGAGAGCGGAGAGCGGCGTGTGCGGTGAGCGATGCGTGCGGCGTGCGGCGTGGGTGCGTGGCGTGTGCGGCGGGTTACTTGGTGAGGGTTTCGAGATATTTCCAGAATTTCGAGTGTTGCTCGACGAGCTGGTTTTCCGTCACGGGGAGCTTGTTGCGCAGAAGAAAATCCTCAAGGGAGTTTTTGTGCAGGATGTAGAGGGTGTGGAGCGTCTCGTCGTGCTGCTCGAAGTAGAAGCGGAAATCGCCGGCGCGCAGGCGGTAGAGCGTCCGGCCGTTGCGGTGGAAGCGCCCGAGCGGTTCGCGCGGGCTGGCCAGGTCGGAGGATTTCAGGCCGCTGATGGGCAGGATGACTTCGAGCTGGAGGAACTTGTCGAGCTTGTTGAGCTCGTGCATCGCCTGTTCGGAAAAGGTGACTTGATACATGGCCGTGATTTGGTGCGCGCTGGGGGAGACACTAGCGCGCGCCCCGCGCCGGATGCAATGCCGGTGTTTTCCCCCTTGCTCGCTGATGTTGCGCGGCGGCCCGTTTTGGCAGGGCGGTCTCGCCGAGACCGCCGCGAGCACCACGAGGCAAACGACGGCGGTCCCGGCGAGACCGCCCTGCCAAAAGCCTGCCAAAAGACTGGCCGCCGCGTAACATCGGATATATAAAAACAAAAAAAGGGCGTTTTAAAAAATTCATTTTTGATTTTTGAACAGAAGGAAACAAAGGCAGCGAAGGTGAATACAAAGGGGATTCTGAACGGGGATTTGTTTGTTTCGGGGGAATTGAAAAAATGAAAAACATGCGCCTTTGATAGTTCTTCGTTCTCTTCGTTGCCTTCTGTTCAATAATTCAAAACCGCCCGGAGGCTGCATGATTTGTTCAAGGGGAAAATGCCTGCTGGAAATTTTCGCGGTTTTTCGCGGTTGAAACGAGCGGGGCGCGGTTTGTCACCGGCGGAAGCGCGGTTGCTGCTGGAAGGGGCTGGTGGGGCCGTTGGCGGATGATGCGGCGCCGGTGGTGCCGTCGGCGAGATAGGCGTTGGTCACCACGATGTCGTTTTCCTCCAGGCCGCCGACCACCTCGGTCGTGGTGCCGTCGCTGATGCCGAAGCGGGCTTCGCGGGGGACGATTTTCAGGTTCGGCAGCGGGCTGGCTTGCAGGTAAACGGTGCGCACGGTCGGGCGGGTGGAGGCGCCGCCGGAGGGGGAGTCGCCGCTGCGGCGGCGGAAGCGTCCGGTGCCGAAGTTTTCGGGCAGGGAGAGGCCGCGGCCGGCG
Organism: Opitutaceae bacterium; assembly: GCA_031282705.1. Classification (GTDB taxonomy): domain Bacteria; phylum Verrucomicrobiota; class Verrucomicrobiia; order Opitutales; family Opitutaceae; genus Termitidicoccus. The sequence continues at coordinate 6,491 of JAITDF010000054.1, forward strand.
GCGAGTTTTTTGAGTTTTTCCAGATCCTCGGCGGCAATCGGCTGGCCGACGGTGAAGGTGACGCCGGCTTCCTGCATGAGCGACTGGATTTGCTCGCGAGTGGCGGGGGCGAGCCCGGCGGCGCCGGTGCCAGCGGCGCCGGCGGACGCGCTGTCGAGGAGGGATTCGGGGATGCGGGCGCGGAGGGCGGCGTTGGCGATTTTGAGGGCGTTGTCGCGGCGCGCGGTGATGATGGAGACGTTGGCCGTCATGCCGGGTTTGAGGCGGAGGTCGCGGTTGTCCACGTCGATGATGGTCGAATAGACGACGACGGACTGCGAGGTTTTGGGGAGGTTGCGGATTTGGGAGACTTTGCCGTGAAACTGGCGTTCGGGATAGGCATCGACGGTGAAGGTGACGTCCTGCCCCTCGGCGACGGCGCCGATGTCGGCCTCGGAGACGTCGGCGCTGATTTGCATGCGGTTCAGGCTGGTGATGAGGGTGAAGAGGGTGGGGGCGTTGAGGCTGGCGGCGACGGTTTTGCCGGGCTCGGTCTGGCGGTCGAGGACGATGCCGGTGATGGGGGCGGTGATGGTGCAGCGTTCGAGATCGACCTTGGCGGTGCTGACGTTGGCCTGCTGGATGGCGAGCTGCGCCTCGGCCTGCTGGAGGAGCGCCTCGGCCTGGTCGAGGTCCTGCTGGGAGACGAGGGATTTTTTAAAAAGCTCGCGGGTGCGCTCGGTGTTGAGGCGGGTGAGGGTGTGGTTGGCCTGGGTGTTGACGAGTTGCGCCTCGGCCTGGGTGAGTTTCGACTCGTAGGTGGCGGGGTCGATGCGGGCGAGGATGTCGCCCTCCTTTACCGGCGAGTTGAAATCGACGAGCACTTCGAGGACCTTGCCCGAGATTTGCGAGCTGACATCGACGCTGGTCGGCGCCTCCAGGATGCCGGTGGCGGTGATGCTCTGGATGACATCGCCGCGGGTGACGGTGGTGGTGATGATTTCGGGCGGCTTTTCGTTGCTGCGTTTCCAATACCAATACGCGCCGCCCGCGATGGCCGCGAGCAGGATGAGTGTGATGATGGTGCCGCCGGACTTGCTGGATTTTGCCATGGATGGATCGGGAAATGAGGGGGAAAAGGTGTTGAGTTGAATGAAAATAAATCAGGACGCGAGGCTGTTTTACGAGTCCGCGTCCGTGCAGTGCGAGTTAAGACGCAAGGCGGGAAAGCAAGGTGACTGGAAATTTTCGGGAAAGGTTCCGGGGGGAAAGGCCGCGGCGGGCGGCGCGGGTGCGGGTGCGGGGTGCGGGTGCGGGGGCTGGGGCTTTGCTTGCGAAGCATCTGCTGCCTGAAGCTGTGCCAGGCCGGCTTTCTTCTTTCTTCTTTATCTCTGATGTTACGCGGTTCCGTCGTACCGCAGGTTTCCAAACCTGCTTAAAACTCACGCCTGGCCGTGAACCCGCAATCAGGCAAGAGCTTCGGAGCAGACTTGGAAGTCTGCGGTACGTCAGAGCCGCGTAACATCAGTTTATCTTTCTGGTTCCTCGCTATT
>JAITDF010000059.1 GCA_031282705.1 Opitutaceae bacterium
TGGCCGAAGTCACCGCCACCAAGACTGCCGCCGATTGGACGGGCTTCTTGCAAGCCATCCCGGAGTACTGGTGCGATGCCGGGAAAATCACGCTGGTGCAGGACAATCTCAACACACACACCGCCGGCTCGGTCCATGAGAGCCTGCCGCCAGCGCGGGCGCGGGCGCTGCTGGAACGCTTTGAATTTGTATATACGCCCAAGCACGGGAGCTGGCTGAACATGGCGGAAATAGAAATCAATAGCCTGATCGGGCAATGTCTGGACCGGCGCATCCCCGACATCGAACAAATGCGCGCGGAGGTCGCCGCCTGGCAGCGACAGCGCAACGACGCCAATCAAGTCATCAGCTGACGCTTAAGCACCGATGATGCCCGCATCAAACTTCATCGGCTTTATCCGACTATTGAGGGTTGACTGAATACTATATTGGTTCTCCGCGCCTCCGCGCGAGACATAATTTTTCAAAGTGCCCTTTGGCGCTAAAAAAACCATGCCGTTTGCGACTAAATCAGTGTAAACCCGCCCTAATCCCATCATTGCCGTCCGCGTTTTAAAATCGCACACTCCAACCGACATCGAATCCAAAAACATCATTCCCGCCATGAATCAGACACGCTGTTTTTTATCAATCCCGATACTCCCGCCGTTGTTTTGCCGCGTTGCTCGCGGTCGTTCTCATGCCCGGCTGCTCCAAGACGCCCGTGGAGCACGCGCGCATCGCCAAGGATGAAAGCGTCCCCGTGGAAAAGCGTTTGGAATCCGTGCGCGCGCTGACCGACCAAACGCTGCTCGCCGACGTGGCGCTCAATGCCGGGAAGTTCTTTTTCTTTCAGGATGAGCTTGACAGGCGGCACGACGGCCGCGCCATCCGGCTGGCGGCGCTTGAAAAGTTGACCGACCAGCCGCTGCTGGCGGACATGGCAAAAGGCGGCAATGATGAATCCGCCATGGATGCGGAATGGAGAAGACGGCTGTTCGCGCATGAAATGGAAATGTCCCTCTGGGTCATGATGCGCACAAATCATTACCGCTGACATGATCAGTATTATACAAATCCCGCGCCCGGCTGGGATTATCGCGATGAAATTCATCCCAAACACAAACAGTATGACAGGGATTTTATGAAGGCCAGGGCCGTCGAAAAAATATGCGCCGAAAACGCCGTGGTTCGCGCCGCCGCCCTGCGCCGCCTGACCGACCGGGAACTGCTCGCGGATGCCGCCCAAAACGCCGCCGACGCGGAGGCGCGCCTGCTCGCGGCGCGGCGCCTGGAGGTCTTTTCAAAACCATGAATTGCCGGGCCTCAATATTTCCCCCAACCTCAACCTTGACTGATGTTACGCAGCGCGCAGGGGCTGACCTTGTGTCGGGCCGCGAATTACCCGTGCGGCCTCCCACGCATGCGCGGCATTTCCCGCGGGACCGGGGATTCAACCCGAATTCCGTGATTGCTTCTGGATATTTTTCGCAAACGCTATGAATGTTATGAACATTATTCTGAATGTCCTTGGGGCGCTGCTTCTGTTGTTCCCTGTGGTTTTAATCATCGGCATGATCAAGCCGGGCTGGATATTAAGATGGAGCAAAAGGCCCACGCGCCTGAAACTGGCAGGATGGTGGGTTCTGGCAGCGTTCTTGTATATGGTGGGTTTCGGCTGTTTGGTGGAAGCCGCAAAGACGCCCGAGGATCACGCCCGCATCGCCAAGACCAGCTCCAGCGAGCAACGGCGCCTCAGCGCCGTGGAGGTGCTGGCGGCGGCGGACAATCAGGCGCTGCTCGCCGATGTGGCCGCGAACGCCGGCGACATCAACACCCGCGCGGCGGCGGCAGACAAGCTCACCGACGAGCGGCTGCTGGCGGGCGTCGCCAAAACCATCGAGGAGCGGCGCGACTGGATGGTCACCGCGCGCATGGGAAAAATCACCGACCCGCAATTGCTGGCGTCGCTCGCGCGCGAGGCGCGTTCCATGAATGTGCGCGTGGAGGCCGCGCTCAGGCTGGGCGACCAGGCGTTGCTGGCGGACATCGCGCGGAGTGGCGCGGACGGAGGCATCCGCAAAAAAGCCATCGCGCAACTCGCCGACCAGCCGGCGCTCGCCGCCCTTGCGCTCAACGACCGCGACCAGTCCGTCCGCCTGGAGGCGGTGCGCAGGGTGTCAGACCAGGCCCTGCTCGCCGGCCTCATCTTGGACGAAAAAGCCGGCCAGCCTGTCCGCATCGAGGCGGTTTCACGGCTGGACGACCAGCGGGTTTTGGCGGCGATTGCCAAAACCGGGGACAAGGACGCCGCGGAGCGCCGCGGCATTGAGCCCCTCCGTCTCAAGGCGCTGGAAAGGCTCACCGACCAGCAGGCGCTCGCCGATATCGCCAAAAATATCGCCCGCGAAATGTCCTTCGAGTCGCAGCATGACGACACGCGGATTTTGCGGGTGGCGCTGGAACGAATCGGCGACCAGGCTGCGCTGGCCGATATTGCGACAGGCGCCCATCCTTCCGCCTGCTCCGCCGTGCTTGAAAAAATCACCGATCAGGAGGTGCTCACCCGCCTTTTCAGAAACAAACAAGCCGCGCACATGCGTGACGAAATCGTGAAGAAATTGACCGACCAGAAACTGCTGGCCGAGGTGGCCGCTGGAGAGGATTTTGAGCATGTGCGCATGGATGCGCTCAACAGGTTGACCGACCCGCCGGCGCTGCTCGACCTCGCAAGGCACACCAAGTCCGAGGGCATCGCGCTGGCCGCCGTCAAAAAACTCGACAACCCGCAAACGCTGGCCGCCCTCGCCGCCGACGAAAACGCCAACGCCACCGCCCGCCTGTGGGCCGTGTGGCGCGTGGCCGACCGCGAGTTGCTGGCCGGAATCGCAAAGAACGCCGCGGACGGGCGCGTGCGCGGCGTCGCCGCTGAAAAACTGGCCGGAGCCGCGCCGGGGACCGCGCCGCGGAATATAACCGATTTGATAAAGACCGGAAAACTCCTGGCCGAAATAAGCGGCGACGGCATTCAGGAAATATCTGTTCGTTTGAGAAAAACCGTCCCCTGGCCGCTGGAGGTCGTCATCCCCGCCGGGACTTATTTTGTATGCAATAATAAGAATGCGCAAAACATGGTCTCGACCGAGGATGTCCGCGTCGCGCTGGCGGAGTCGGAATCGGAGAAGGATTCGTTCTCCGTCCCCGTCGCCTGCGCCAACAGGCCGAAGGATGTCCCCGACAGCGGCGACCGCTTCACCATCGGCAGCCTGCCGAACGGGGAGGAGCTGGCAAAACTCATGGCGTCCATGCGCGGCAAAAACGTCTCCTATCCCGTCAAACAAGCCGCCGTCTGGATACTCACCGACAACGCCGACTACAGCGACCTCGGCAAACTTATCACGAGGACAAGCAGGATGGGCGAACCCTCCTTCCTCGCAACCTCCAGGCGGACGATTCAGGAACCCGAGGCCGTCGCCGCGATGCGCCTTTGCGCCGGGGCCGGCGTTGATATCAAGACGAAAGCCATCTGGAAAGAAGCCCGGAAACTCCACGCGGAGCTGCCCGCCGGCGAGTTGCGCGACTGGCTCCAGACCTTCGGCGGCTTCACGCCGCCCACGCATGCCGGGAGCATTGACAGTCTGCTCGTCACCCCCGACGGCAAACGCCTGCTGACAGCCGACAACCAGGGCGACGCGAAACTCTGGAGCCTGCCCGATGGCAAACTCATCAAAACACTGGAGTCGGGACTCAGCTACTGCCGCTACCGTCACGCCGTCATCAGCCCCGACGGAGGTCGGCTCATCACGGAGGAGGGCGTGACGTTCAGTTTTTTGGATGGAAAGATTGTCCAAAAAACCGGCGATGAAAACCGTATCGGCTGGAGAGAAAAACCCGTCATCAGTCCCGACGGCAGCCTGCTGGCGGGTTTCGTTCGTAACGATAAAAACGGCGACAATTTGATAAAAGTGTTCAGTTTTCCAGAGCGGACTCTTCTCGCCACGCTTGATCCGGGCCCCGGCTATACAGGGCACATTGCCGTCAGCCCGGACGGGAAACAACTGGCCGCTGAGGGCGATGGCGGCTTGAAATTCTGGAGCCTGCCCGATGGCAAACTCCTCAAGACACTGGAAAAAGAATATAACTCCCTCATCAGCCGTGATTGGAAATGGCGGGTCTTTTTTCGCAGCGAACAAAAAACCCCGGCGTCCGGAGGGAAAAAGGTCAACCACCTCGCAATCGACATCCACAGCCCTGCGGACGGCGCGCGCGTCGGGACGCTGGCGGAATACCCCGGATACCGGTCCCCGCACACGACCCTCACCCCCGATGGAAAACACCTGCTGCTCGTGATGGAGGACACCGTGAGACTTTTGAGCATCCCCGACGGTGCCGTGCTGATGACCGTGGAGAATGTCTGGGGCCGCATCCTCAGCCCCGACGGAAAACTGCTGCTGACACGGGGAAACGACACGCGAGACACGTTCACCGCGCGCCGCCTGCCGGACGGCGAAATCCTCGGCAGCTTCAAATTACCCGAAGACTTCTGTCTCTCCAACGCCATCATCTCCCCGGACAACACGCTGCTGGTGGCGGGCGACTGCCTCACTGCACCTGGCACCGTAAAACTCTGGAGCCTCCCCGACGGCAAACTCATCAAAACGCTGGAGGGCGAGTAACGGCTTGCTCTCATGAACGCGCTTTGTATAAAACCACTTTTGTAAAATCCCTTTCCGCACGAAGCCCTTTTAATCTTCATCAATCCAAAACATTCCCGCCATGAATCAGACACGTTGTTTCTCATTGCCGCCATTATTCGCCGCCCTATTCGCGGTGTTTCTCCTGCCCGGCTGCGCCAAGACGCCCGAGGATCACGCCCGCATCGCCATGACCCACGCCAGCCATGAGAATCGTGTCGCATCCGTGGAGGCGCTGGCCACGGCGAACAACCAGGCGTTGCTTGCCGACGTGGCCGCTTATGCCGGCGACAAGGACATCCGCAGCTTCGCGCTGGAAAAATCACCGACCAAAAAACGCTGGCCGGGCTTGTGCTGAACCAGCGGATGATTGCAAGAACAGCAATGGAAGAAGAGGATGCCGTCCCCATCCTGAAGAAAGCCATTGAACGGCTGGACGATCAGGCGGCGCTCACGGAGATTATCAAGAAATACTCGGTGCTTCATTCGTCTTTCGCCATGGAGTTATGCCTGGCGGCGGTGAGGAAAAGCACCGACCAAAAAACGCTGGCCGGCTTTGCCATAAACTCACTCCACACTGAGATTCACGAGGCCGCCGTGTCGCGGCTCGACGACCAGAATTCACTGGCCGAGGTTGTGCAAAAATACCGGTGGATCAGCGGGGAAGGGATTCGACTGGCGGCACTGGAAAAAATAACCGACCAGAAACTGCTGTCCGGTTTTGCACGGGACGACCGGGACAAAAGCATCCGGTTGGCGGCGATCAGGAAAAGCACCGATCAGGATTTGCTGTTCAATCTCGCAAAAAGTGTCCGCTACGACAGTGATGAAAAGGACAGGGAAATAGGGGTGGCCGCGGCGGGGCGGCTCACCGACAAAAAATTGCTGGCCGAAATCATATGGAACGAGGGTGTTCATTGGCCCGTTCAAGTCGCGGCGGCAAAGAATGTGACGGACCAGGCGCTGCTGGAGCGGCTTGCGGAGGAAGAGGCGGACGATGTTTATAAAATAGCCGTGGCACGCATAACCGACGCGCAGGTTTTGCTTCGCCTTGCGAAAGGAAAGGATGCACCCGCTAAAATAAACGTCGGTTATGACGGAGAGGCAATGGAACGGTTGGACCAACTGGCGCCGGAGCTGGTGGCCGGCCTCGCACGGGACGCGGACATCGCCGCCGGCATCCGCATGAACGCGATATGGAAACTGACGGACAAAAAACTCCTGGAGGAGCTGGCCGGGAGCGCGCCGGATGCGGCAGTCCGGAAATGCGCCGCCGCGAAATTGTCCGCCCCGCCCGCGAAGACGGAGCCGGAGAACATTCTGGATTTAATCAAGGAGGGAAAAATCTGGGTGGAGTCGCGGGGATCCGGAATAGAGAATGTATGGGTTCTTTTCAAGCGGATGACGCCGTATCCATTGGAGGTGGCAATTCCCGCCGGGACTTATTTTGTCTGCGCCAACAGCGAGGCGCAAAACATGGTCGCGACATTCAACGACAGGGTCTCGTTGACGGAGGATGTCCGGCGTTTGCTTCACTTCGTTCCCGTTGCCTGCGCGAACATGTGGAAAGACATCCCCAAGGGGAAAGACCGCTTCACGCTCGCCCCTCTGCCGGACGACGGGGATTTCAAAAAACTCATGGCTGCCTTGGGCGGCAAGCATGTCCGTTTTGAACCCAGGCAGGCGGCGGTCTGGATCGTGACCGACGATTCCGACTATTGGGGGTTTGGCAGACTGCGCCGGGGAGTCAACGGGGTGGGCCGGGCGATCGAGGGGGCCGACGCGGCGGAGGCGATGCGGATATGCGCCGGAGCCGGCATTGATATTAAAAACAAACGCATCTGGGGCACCAGGAATGATATTCTCAACGAGCTTGAGGACGGCGAGTTGAAAAACTGGCTCGAGGATTTCGTGAAACCCTGAAAGTTCCCGTCACGCTCCGTCATCGCCCTTTCATAATATCAAACCGCCGGCCGCCATTCAAACGACACGCCGTTCCTCCAACCACATAATAACTGATGTTACGCGGAAGCGGAGACAGTGCTTGATCTCTTTTCGGCCCCGGAGGAGCGCGGTGTTTCAGCCCCGGAGGGGCATCAGCCTTTAGCCGTGGGTGACGAGCGCAGCGAGGAACCCACGGAATCCATCAAGAAAAAACGAGCCCCGAAGGGGCGGCAGCGAGGGAAGGGCGGGGAAATGCGATGAGGCGAACGGCGCGCGCTGCCGCCCCTTCGGGGCTTGGGGTTCCATTAACGTTTTCCGTGGGTTCCTCGCTGCGTTCGTCACCCACGGCTAAAGGCCGCCGCCCCTCCGGGGCTGAAAACCGACCCTCCGGGGCTGAAAGCTGCTGCTCCGGGGCTGACCACCGCTGCGCCGAGGCTTCACGGGCTCTCTGCATAAGCGACGAACCTTCTTTCCTCTTTCTTTATCTCTTTCTTCTTTCGTCAGGTGTGGGCCGGGAGAAAGAGAAAGAGGAAAGAGGAAAGAGAATGGGCTCTTCCGCGTAACATCAGATAATAATTCCGTTCCTCGCCGTCCTGCCCGCGGCCTTTCTCCTGCCCGGTGGCGTAACATCAGTTGTTTGATATCAGGCCACCACGCCCCGGGTTAAAAGTCTGGGGTCGCCGCCGCCTTTCTCCTGCACGGCGGCGGGCGGGGCGGGGCGGGGAAAATTCATTGCAGGCGGATTTTTAGTTCGGGGGAGGTTTTCGGGCCGTTGGGCGTGGCGGCTTCGATGGTGCAGCGGAAATCCTTCGCGGCGTCGGAAACGGGGACGGTGAACTCAAACGGGAAGCCGTCGCATTCGAGTCGCCCGGATTTTCCGTCGTCCGAACGCCAGCGGAGCACCGCCCCGGCCACGGCGGGCGGCGCGGCCTCCAGCCAGACGTGGACGGTCGTGAGGCCGCGCCCGAAGCGCAGCGCGGTCGCGGTCGCCGGGCCGAAGGGCGTTTTTATCGTCACGGTCGCGCCGGCGGGGAGCGGCGGGGAGCGCGGGTCGAGCATCGCGTCCTGGATTTCGGTGCGCGCGGCGATGTCGTCGATGACGACGCAGGTCAGGCCCTTCGGCGCGACTTCGATGGTGGCGCGTCCGTCGGTGACGGTGAGGGGGAATGCGGAGGGCGCGGCGGAAGCGCGGGCGGGCACGGCGGTGGTGATTTGGGGAGCGCCCGCGTCCCGCGGGCTTTGGCCGGCGTCCCGCCGCTCAAAGGGTGCGGGCGGGTCAACGACGGGCACGGGCGGGACGCCCGCGCCGGCACGCGGGACGCGTGCGCTCCCCGGAAGGGTTTCGCCGGCGGCGGCGAGGTCGGGAAATTGCCAGACGCGGGCGCGGGGCTGGCCGGCATCGGCAAGGGTGGCGATTTTGCCGGCGCCGGCGAGGGAGACGCGGGCGGGGTCGATGGCGAAGGTGGCGGTGACGGGGCGCGCGCACTGGTTGGAGAAGGCGAGGTAGAGTTTCCCGTTGCCGCGCGCGGAGAGGTAATTGAGTTGGATCGAGTCCTTTGACGGGGCCAGCGTCACGAGGCCTTTCGGCATCCAGAGGCAAACGCCGTCGTCGCCGAGGAATTTTCCGGGGCGGGCGCCGTAGGTTTTGTTGCGAAAATAGGCGCCGGAGTAGGTGTATTCGGAGGGGAAGTCGATCCGCCCGCCGGAGCGCGCGTAGGTGTCGGCGACGATGTAATCGACCAGGAGCGCCGCCATGGGCAGGGGGTGGTTGTAGTGCGCGGAGGCGAATTTTTTGATTTCCTCAAAGCCGCGCAGCGGGAAATCCGGCTTCTGGTGGACGGTGGTGTAGCCGTAGCGGTAGGCGTAGCCGGGGTAGTTGGCGTAGCGGCCGACGACGGCGGAGCGGGCGATGGCGGTGAAGAAGGGTTCGCGGGCGTCGAAGCCGAGGCGCGTCATGTAGCCGGCGTAGTAGGCGGACATGAAGATGCCGCGGTGGCTGTGCGAGGTGGAGGAGCATTCGTCGGCGAGGCCGTTGGAGGAAACCTGCCACGCGGGGACGGTTTCCTCGGGGGCGGGGTGGTTGTTGTGGAGGCCGCCGGGGTTTGCCACGAAGGCGGCGTCGGGCACGGGCGCGAGATAGGTGAAGGCGGTGAGGTCGCGCATCGCGGCGGCGGCGGCGCGGAGGTAGCGGGCGTCGCCGGTGGCGTCGTAAAGTTCGTAGAGGTAATCGTAGGAGGGGGCGAGGTCGGGCCACCATGTGGTCGCGCCGCGAAAGGTTTCCGCGGGGCGGTCGATGCGCGCGGCGATGTAGCGGTCGGCGGCGGCGCGGGCGGCGGCGAGGAAGGCGGCGTCGCCGGTGAGCCGCCAGGCGGCGAGGTGGTCGCGGAGGGCGCGGGCGTTCAGGCTCCACGACGCGGCGGCGGCGGGCGCGGCGGGGGTTTTCCCGGCGAGGAGGGGGAGGAGTTTTTCGCGGAGGGGCGTGCTGCGCGCGCCGGTGAGGCGCCAGGCGGCGGCGAGGTCCACGGGGTAGCGCGGCGCGGCGCCCATGAGCTTGGGGTCGTCGCGGTCGGCCTGGTTGGTTTTGCGCGAGAGCATGTATTCGAGCGTCGGGAGGGCGCGGCGGTGGAACATGTCGGCGCGGTCGAGCACGAGGGCGAGCGAGAGGGCGTCGGCGGCGGATTGCTGGCGGCCGGCGCCGGGGCCGGCGTCGTTCTGGTAGCCCCAGGTCTTGTGTTTCGGATACCAGTAGCAGAGGCGGTCGTTGAGGACGAAGTCGGCGAGGTTTTCGAGCGTGGTGTTGAGCGGGCAGAGGATGTTTTCGCGCACGTCGCGGAAGCCGTTGAGCGAGGTGGCGAGGTGTTTGTAGGTTTCAAACCAGGGGCCGCGCCGCGCGACGAGGCGCAGCTTGAAGGTGCGGGAGTCGCCGGGCCCGACGCGCGAGCCGTCCCCGCCGAGCACGGGCGCGAAGAGCATGGGCTGGGCGAGGCCGGCGGCGTTGCGCACGAGGACGCCGAAGCGCGAGTCGGCGGAGACGGGCATGCGGAAGGGCTGCTCGCCCGCGTCCGCGCCGACGCCGATGGCGTTGCCCGCGAGGCCGAGCAGCGCGAAGGCGACCGGGCATTTGTATTCGGGCGTGAGATAGGGGCGGTTTGGGAAACGTTTTCCCTGCCAGATGAGGGGCTGCCAGATCCAGTCCGCCTTGGCGACGGGGGCGGCGGGCGCGCCGGCGTAACCGACGGAGAGCTGGCCGGGCGCGGTCGCGTCGAGGCGGAACACGAGCGCGGGCTCGGTGCCGTCGGCGGGCGCGGAGACCGTGGCCGAGAGCGTGTAGCCGGGCTGCGCGGGAAACTCCCAGCGCAACCCGTCGCCGTCGCGCGCGACGCGGCTGGCGCGGAGGCGCGCGCGGGGTCTGGCGGCGGCGAAGAAGTCGGTCTCCTTTTCCCATGCGACGAGGCGGTAGCCGACGCTGCCGACCGGGCCGTCGTCCTGGTAGCGGACGACCTGGCGGTCCAGCCGGGTCTCCCGTCCGCGCGGTTGGAAAACAACGATGAACTCGGGGGCGAACTCGGCGCGCGCGCCGGCGGTGGCGGTGGTGAGAGCGGTGGCGGCGGTGGCGGCGGTGGCGGTGTTTTTCTGCGTGACGACCAGCGTGCCGTCGGCGAGCGAGTCGAGCACGTAGGCGGCGTTTTCGAGGCGGGCGGGTTCGCCGATGCGTTCGCCGGGGCGCGGCCCGGCGGTGATTTCGGCGGCGGTGGCGATGGCGGCGGAGACGGCGGAGGCAGCGGTGGTGGCGGAAGCGGCGGCGGCGGCGGGCGGCGCCCATTCGAGGGTGATTTGCCCGCGGGCATCGATATCGGGAAACTCGATGACAAACTCATAGGGCCGGCCCGCGAGCAGCCCGGCGGCGCCAGTGGCGCGGATGGAGCGGCTGTCGAAATCGGCGGCAGCGGCGCCGGCGCCGCCGGGGGCGGTGGCGGCAGCGGCAGCGGCAGCGGTGGAGTCGGCACCAACGCCGGTGCCGGCGCCGGCGCCGCCGGGGGCGGCGTGGTTTGTGCTTTGTGCTTTGGGCTTTGAGATTTTGACCACGGGCACATCGTCGATTTTCAGGACGGCGGCCCCGGTGGCGCGCAGCGCGAGCGGGAAAACGCCGGAGCGTTTCGGCGTGATGGTCGCGCTCCAGCGCACCGAGCCGCGCCCGCCCGCCGGGATGGTGGCGGCGATGGCCGTGGCACCGTCGGCGATGCGCGCCTCGAAACGCGTCATCACGGGCTCGCCCGCGAAGTCCGGCGCGGCGAAATACTGCGCGTCAAACGCGCTGTCGCCATCGCGCGCCGTGACATCGCCGAGCGGGCCGGAGGCGACGGGGAAAAACGTCTGTGCGGGAAGCGAAGGCGCGTCCGCGAGGCAGAGCGCCGCGAAAAAAGACAGCGCGAAAACAGGCGGCACGAAAACGGGCTTCGCGAGGCCGGGCGGAAAGCGGCGGCGGCGCGTGGCGAAAAAACGGAGGGCGGCGAGGTCGGGCATATTGAAAAAACGGGAGGCAGGGATGTTGCGGACGGAGACGGCGCGCGGGGTTTGCCCGCAAGAGGCGGAAAAGAACGCGCACACCAGGACAGGCCGTTCAGACAAAACCGTATTCCACGCGTCCGCAACCGCCGTGTGAGTCAATCGTTGACCGCCGGGAGGCTCTGAACCTCTGTGGCATTCGTGCTGCGATGGTTTCGGGAAAATGGGAGATATGTGAGATATGGGAGGTATGGGAGGTATGGGAAAAATGGGGGCGTTCTCCGGGATGCCGGCGGCGGTTTTTGCGAAATCGCCGAGGCGCGGAGAGCCTGGTAGGGCAAGCGTCCCGCTTGCCTTTTGCCTGACGGGAGCAGGATGCTCCCGGCACTTTGGGGCTCCCGCCACTTCGGGGCGGCGCGCGGTGCGCGCCGTCAGGCAAGCGGGACGCTTGCCCTACTTGGCTCTCCGGAATGTCCCGTAGATGACATGAGGTGGTCAGGTTGCGCGTTTCCCGCCGACCTGGCCACCTCATGTCATCTACGGGACAAACCGCCGCCGCCGCCCCGCCGCAGGTTGTCAATCTTCTCGCTCCGCCCGGAACCAAACCCGCCCGGGCCGAAGGTCCGTCAAAAGCCCGTAACCGGCCACGGGCCCGCAAGCAGGCGTGAGCGTTGAAGCAGACTTGGAAGTCTGCGGTACGTCAGGCCGCCGGCGCTATGACCGGCAACCGGCGCGGTGGCGTGACGTACCGCAGGTTTCCAAACCTGCTCCGGGCCGAAGGCCCGTCAAAGGCCCGAGGCCCTGCGTCAAAAGCCCGCCGCCCTGCGTGCCGTCTTGGAAAGAAGCAGCGCGGACAAGGCGATAAAATACCATGCCGGCAACGCTCCGCCGCCGCCACCACCGCCGCCGCCGCCGGAGCTGCCCGGCTGCCCGGGATTCTGGCCGGAGGCGGAGCCGGCCGGAATGGCAAGCAGGGTCTGGACGTTGTTGTCGAGGTCTATCCGCCGGATCGCGCGGTTGCCGGTGTCGGCTATATACAATTCGCCGCCGCGCCCCAGCGCCACGCCGCGGGGCCGGTTGAACAGGGCGCCGGTTCCCGTCGCGTCCTTGAAACCCGCGATGCCGGCAAGGGCGCCGGCGTCGGCGCCGCCGGCCACCGTGCCCACCCGCCCGCCGGGCGCAATCTCGCGGATGAGGGAGTTGCCGGTGTCGGCTATATACAATGTCCCGTCGATGTCCGCGATGATGCCCTCGGGACGGTCGAACAGCACGTCGTCCCCGGCGCCGTCGGCCCAGCCGGGCACGCCGGCGTTGCCCGCGAGGGTGGTCACGCGGGCGCCGTCGTCCAGGTCCACCTTGCGGATCACGTGGTTGCCGGTGTCGGCTATATATAAAATCCCGGCGGCGGACGGGCCCGCCCCGGCCGCCCAGGCGACGCCGGCGGGGGCGTTGAAGCGGGCGGCGGTCCCGCTGCCGTCGTCCGCGCCCGCGCTGTCTAACCGCCCGGCGATGACAAGGCCGGCGCCGGCACTGGCGCCGCCGCCGGCGGCGATCTTGCGGATCACATGCGCGGTTTTGTCGGTTGTATAAATGTTGCCGGCGGTGTCGCCGGCGACGCCCGCCGGCCCGCCGAGGCCGGCGGCGAGCGTGCCCGCCTCGCGCCCGGTGGTGACGGTGCGCAGCGCGCCGTTGGCGGAGTCGGCCACGTATAATGTGCCCGCGCGCGCGGCGAGGCCGAGCGGCCGGTTGAAGCGGGCGAGCGTGCCGGTGGCGTCGGCGGCGCCAGGCGCGCCGGGTTCGCCGGCGAAGGTGTTTATATAAACGCGGGCGCTGCCCGGCGGCGTGAGGATGTGGACGGCGTGGTTTTCCTCGTCGGCCACATAGACCAGGCCGGCGTCGTCCACCGCCACCCCCGCGGGCGCGGCCAGCGGGCCGCCGGCGGCAGGCGTGATGGCGACCGCCGCCGGCTCGCTCAGCGCGGCACCGTCCGGGCCCGTGACGCGGACGCGGTAAACGCCGCCGTCCGACGGCGCGCCGGCGAGGGTGAGCGTGGCGGCGCCGGCGCCGGGGATTTCCACGCCGTCCTTCAGCCATTGATAAAGCAGCCCGTTTCCGGCGGACGAGACGGAGAGCGTGATTTGCGTCCCGCACGCCGTGCTTTGCGCGAGCGGCTGGGCGGTGATTTTGGGCGCGGCGTTGTTTATGATGCCCACGGCGGCGGCGGCGCTGGCGGGGCTTTCGCCGTAGGCGTTCATGGCGGAGACGGTGTAATAATAGGTCTGATTGTCCGCCAGCCCGGCGTCAGTATATTCCGGCGCGGCGCCGGCGGCGGCGGCCGGGAGTCCGGTGGCGGCGGTCTGGAAGGGGCCGCCGGGGGCTGCGGCGCGTTTTATATTATATGAAAGCGCGCCCGGCACCGGCCGCCACGCGAGCCGGGCGCGGCCGCCGCCAAGGTCGGCGGCGGACAGGCCGGCGGGCGCCGCCGGCGCGGTGCCGTTGAGGATGCGCGCCGGCGTGGTGATGGCGGCGGCGCCCGCGCGTTCCAGGCGGAGTTTGAAGCGGATGGTGTCGCCGAATGACAGGTCGTGCGCGCTCAGTTCGTAGGGCTTTTCGTTTTTGACGCCGACGGTGCGGACTGCGCCGCCGGCGTCCTCGAAGAGCAGGGTCATTTTTCCGCCGTCGGGCGCGCCGGTGAGGCCGGCGTAAAACGAGTCGGCGCCGTGGGGCGAGCGGATGCGGAAGGCGTGCATGTCGCCCCAGGCGGCGTCGCCGGTGGCGGCGGCGATGGGTTTTTCATCAAGCGGGGGGCAGGCCGGCCACGGGTCCGCCGGCGTCGCGGCGTCGAAGGTCAGCACGGCCCAGCCGCGGTGCGCGAGGGAGACA
>JAITDF010000130.1 GCA_031282705.1 Opitutaceae bacterium
TTTGTGCGGGGGCGTAGTCCCCCACCCCGGGGTGCCCCCCGTTTTCCGACCGCGGGTTCCCCGGCGCCACCGCCCTGCCACAAAACCTCTCTTGCGTAACATCAGTTATAAATTACCACAGGCAGCCATGATTTTTATGAAACACGCACGCCTCCTGCCCGCCGCCGCCGCGCTTCTCGCGCTCGCGCTTCCGCGTCCGCTTCTCCCCGCCGCCGGCGACGGCGCCGCGCAATATATAAACGTGCTCCACTTCGGCGCCGACGGCACCGGCGCCGGCGACTCGACGCCCGCCGCCAGAAAAGCCATCGCCGCCGCCGCGGACGGCGGCACCGTGTTCTTCCCCGCCGGGAAATACCGCCTCTCCGAAACCATTAAAATCACCCGCTCGGGCCTCACCATCCTCGGCGACGGGCGCGGCGGCCCCGCCGGCAAAAGGGACGCCGGCACCGTGATTGTCGTGGACTCGGACGCCAGCGGCACCGCCTTCAGTTTCGAGCGTTGCAACTACAGCGGAATAAAAAACCTGGCCATCACCCGCGCCGGGGGAAAACAAGGCCCGGGCGCCGCGCTCCGGCTCGAAAAAACCTACCACTGCTTTGTCCGGGAAGTGCTGCTGGCCGACGTGGATTGCGGCCTCGATTGCATGGACGGCATCAGCCCGCTCGTGGAGGATCTGGACATCAAGAATCCGTCCGGCAAATACGGCATCCGGGTTCATGGCTCGGGGCGGGCGGGCGAAAGGCACAACAAGATTGACGCCTCCCTCTTCTTCCGTGTCGCCGGCGGCGCCGGCGCCAACACCGCCGTCAACTGGCTGGTGGTCGGCCCCAACGTGGACGGCTTCAAAATCGAGGACGCGCGTTTTGTCGGCGGAGGCCGCGCCCTGCTGTGCAGCCGGGGCGATCCCGGGCGCGGCGATGTCCGGCCAAAATATATTTACACGGACCGGTTCGGCTGCGACCACGTGAACCTTGAGGGCATTGTCATCGAGGACGCCAGCGACGTGTTCATGACAAACACCTGGATAGGACAGAACAAACGCGGCGCCGGCATGGTGCTTGGCGAAGATTTCACCGGGCTGGCGTTGATCACAAACATCCGCATCCGCGGCTCGGGCGGCCACGGAATGCACATCAAGGGAGGCCGGAACATTTATATACAAAACCCGCTCATCGGCGCCTGCGCGACAAGCCGCGACCTGATACCGGCCGACGCGAAGACCGGCTGCGGCATATTGATTGAGGAAAAGGTGAGCCACCTTCGCGTGACGGGCGGCGGCGTCTGCCCGCTGCCAGGGCAGGGCGCCAGGGCGCGGCAACATTACGGGATTCTGTATGCGGGCGACTCGAAAAAAGCCCGGCGCAATTTTGTGCGCATTTCCGGCGTGGACACCGCGGAAAACCCCGTGCCGTTCGCGCCGCAGGGCCTCTCGCTTGACCACGACCCGTGAGCCCGCCGCATATGACGGACTCCCTGAAAAACTGATGTTACGCAGTCGGCAGATTTTGGCAGGGCGGTCTCGGCGAGACCGCCCTGCCAAAACTGGCCGCCGCGTCCCATCAGTGAAAATTAAAAACAAACCCGCCGCGAAAACCGCGATAGGACGCGAAATGGACGATTTGTTTTTCGGGCGTGTTTACACAATATGATTCCCATCTATTTTGAATGGATTTTGCATCGCGCCGCCGCGAAGTGGAGACAGCGTTTGACCTTTTCAGCCCCGGAGGGGTGGCAGCGGTTAGCCGTGGGTGACGAGCGCGGCGAGGAACCCACGGGAAGCCATCCATAAAAAAACGAGCCCTGAAAGGGCGGCAGCGAGGCGGCTTCGCCGCCAGTTTAAGTCTTGAATTTAATCGCAAACCTTCGCTTTCGGACTTCAGCTTAAACTGCCGGCGAAGCCGGCTTGCTGCCGCCCTTTCAGGGCTTGGGTTTTTATTAAACGTTTTCCGTGGGTTCCTCGCTGCGCTCGTCACCCACGGCTAAGGGCTGCCGCCCCTTCGGGGCGAAATCCGCCCACACCGGTGCCTGACGCCCCTTCGGGACTTCACTGTCTCATCGGAAACAGCGATGAACTCCAAAATTAGTGTAAACACGCCTTCGGGCACTTTGAAAAATCAAGAAAACAACATGAGATCATTGAGAAGTTCACGCGAAGGCCAAAGCAGGGCGAGCGTCTTGCTTGCCTGATTGGGAAGTAGGGCGAGCGTCCCGCTGGCCAGACGGCGCGAAAAGCGCGCCGGCGCCGCCCCAAAGTGGCGGGAGCATCCTGCTCCCGTCAGGCAAGCGGGACGCTCGCCCTACATATCAAGGCAAGCGGGACGCTCGCCCTACGCATCAGGCAGGCGGGACGCTTGCCCTGCTTGGTTTCCGCGCTTTCGCGCGGGTGCGGAAAACACCGGGATTGCAATCCATCGGGATTGCAATCCGGCATTGAAAAGGCGGGGCGGGCGGGGCAAGGCGCGCCGCCTGCAACCGCGCCGGGTCACACCAGCGGGGTCTCGCCGGGGACGGCGATGTTCACGGGCGGGGCGTCGCCAAAGGCGTAGGCGGGCGGCGTGAGGTCGAGCTTGGAGGCGTTGAGCACCCAGGTCCAGCTCAGCTCGCGGCCGGTGTAGGCGGACATGCGGCCCATGATCGCGGTGAGCGTGCTTTCGGCGATGCGCCGGGCGTCGTTGATGGGCTCGCCTTCGCGGATGCTCGCGATGAGGTCGGCGTGCTCCTGCACCATGCCTTTGTTGATCTCGCCCTCGAAGGTCCAGGCGTTTTTGCCGGTGATGCTGCCGCGTTTCGGCTCGGCGTTGCCGAGCGTGCCGGTGACGCGCTCGCCCTCGCGGCTGGCGGCGCCCTTGGTGTGGCGGCAGTAACTGGCGACGCGCGCGCCGTTGGCGTATTCAAATTCAACGGCGAAATGGTCCCAGATTTCGCCGTATTCCGGGCCGGTGCGCCACTGGCGCCCGCCCATGCCGAGCGCCTTCACCGGCGGGCCGTCGAAGGCCCAGTTGATCACGTCTATATTATGAATGTGCTGCTCGACAATGTGGTCGCCGCACAGCCAGTTGAAATAATACCAGTTGCGGATTTGGTATTCCATTTCGGTCCACTCGGGTTTGCGTCCGCGGTGCCAGAGGCCGCCGCCGAGCCAGTAGCACTGGCCGCCGGTGACTTCGCCGATGGCGCCGTCGCGCACGCGCTGCATGACGGCCTGGAAGCTGTTGGTGTGGCGGCGCTGGGTGCCGGTGCCGATGGCGAGGCGTTTTTGCTTCGCGAGTTCGCCGATGGCGATGACGCGGCGCGCGCCGGCGGGGTCAACCGCCACGGGTTTTTCCGCGAAGACGTGCACGCCGGCGTTGATGGCGGCCTCCATGTGCGGCGGGCGGAAGCCGGGCGGCGTGGCGAGGATGACAATGTCGATGCCGGAGTTGATGACGCCTTTGTAGGCGTCGAAACCGGTGAATTCGCGGTCGGGCGCGGCTTTGTAATTGTCCTTGGAAAGGGGCGGGCGGGTGATTTTGCCGTTTTTGTCCTTGCGGCCGTTGGAGAAATCATCGCGCGCGGCCTCGACGCGGTCGGCGAAGATGTCGCCGAGCGCCCAGAGTTGCACGGAGGGCTCGGCGGCGATGCAGTCGCGCACCGCGCCGATGCCGCGTCCGCCGCAGCCGACGAGGCCGATTTTCAGGCGGTCGGAGCCGGCGGCAAAGGCGCTCACGGGCAGGCCGGCGAGCAGCGGGATGGCGGAGAGCGCGGCGCAGTCGCCCAAAAAGGCGCGACGGGAGAGCGGACGCGGTGCGGCGGGGATGGCTGGGATGGCGGGTTTGATCATGGCGGGTTTAATCATGGCGGGCATTTGTTTGTTTGTTTTTATTGAACAGAAGAAAACGAAGGGAACGAAGAAAACCTTTCATTTCATATGTCTTCTTTGTTTACCTTCGTTGCTTTTGTTTCCTTCTGTTCAAAATAATGGTTCGGTTTGTTTAACCACAGATGGACACAGATGGACACAGATAAAGACTTCCTAAACGATGGTTTGAATCTGTGTTTATCTGCGTTCATCGGTGGTTAAGTTTTTGGTTTGTTTTTTTAGACAGAATGGACAGAATTTGACGGAATGGACGGAATGGGTTGTTTATTCTGTTAAGGGCACTTTGAAAAATTAACTTATTGACACACAAAGAAATGAACATAAAAACGGCACCAGCATGAAAAACACC
>JAITDF010000681.1 GCA_031282705.1 Opitutaceae bacterium
CGGGGATGGCGGCGGCGGGAAGGCCGGCGGCGGTGGTGGCAGGAACGGGGGGAGCGGTGGCAGCGGAGGCGTCAGGATTTCGTCCATCGTCCATCGTCCATCGTTCATCGCCGGCAAACCCGGCGGCAGAAACGGCGGCGGCGACAGCGGCGGCGGTGGCGATAGTGGCAGCGGCGGCGGTAGCCGCGATGGTGGTGGCGGCGGCGGTAGCCGCAGTGGCGGTGGTGGCCGCGGCGGCGGCACCGCGTCCGCCGAGCCCGCCGCGCCCGCCGGCGGCGGATGGGCCGTCAACCTTCTGGGCGAAACCCGTTCCGCCCGCATCGTGCTCCGCGACCATGCGCTCGGCGCATCCGGCACCGGCGCGCAAGGCAACCACATCATCGACCCGCGCCGCCGCTCGCAGACCTGCGCGCACATCCGCGCCTGGGCGCTGGCCCCGGACGCCGCCGCCGCCGACGCCCTCTCCACCGCATGGATGACCATGCGCCGCGACGAAATCGCCGGCGCGCTCGCCGCCCTCGGCCCAGGCCATGCCGCCGTGCTGGAAAACCCCGGTGGCAGCCTCCACCTCTGCGACCACACCGGCGCGTGGACAGACCTCGCCGCCGCCGCCCGCCCGCCCCGCGCATGAGCCACCCGGCGACACCAGCCCTTCTGGAAAAAACACCGCCGCCACCGCATCAGCCACCTCAACAGCAGCCGCCACCGCATCAGCCGCCACCGCACCACCGCCGATACCGCAACTACCGCCGATACCGCCACCACCACAGCCACCACAGCAGCAGCAGCCACCACCGCATCCACCGCCATCGCATCCGCCACCCATTCCACCCATTTCTCCCATTCCTCCTATTTCTCCCATTTCTCCCATGCCCCCGCCGCATTCGCCACTCTCGCCGCCACCCTCGCAGCATCCCCTGCCGCCGCCACCACCGCCGCCACCACCGCCGCCGCCTCCTCCTCCGCCACCACCACCACCACCGCCGCCGCATCAGCCACCGCCGCGCGGCGGCGTGCGGCCGCTTGCGATCCTGACGCTGCTTTGCGTCATGGGGCTCGCCGCGTTTCTCCGCCTCCCGCGCCTCGGAGAACGCCCGATGCACGCCGACGAAGCCGTGCAGGCCTACATTTTCGCCGACCTGCTGGAGCACGGGAAATACCGCTACGACCCGGCGCATTACCACGGCCCGCTGCCCCATTTCATCAACCTCCCGCTCATGCGCGCGCTCGGCGTCCGCGAATTGGGCGCGCTGCAACCCTGGCAATTCCGCCTGCAACCCGCGCTCGCGGGCCTGTTGCTCGTGGCGCTCGCCGCCCTGTGCGCCCGACGCGGCGGCGGACGGGCTGGTGGAAGCGGCATCCTGCCGCTTGCCCCCGCCGCCGGCCTTGCCGCCCCCGCCACCGCTGGCGGCCCTGCCTCCGCCTCCTCCGCCTCCGCCGCTCCCCACGCCATCGCATCCTCCTCCAGCCTTTCCCCCGCCGGCCCCGCCGGCCCCGCTGTCTCCGCCGCCGGCCTTGCCGGCGATGGACGATGGACGATGGACGATGGACGAAATCCCATCGGCTCCGCCAGCCCAGCCGCCCCCGCCGCCGACCCAGCCGCCTCCGCCGACGGCCTCGCCCCCGCCGCCGGCCCTGTCGCTCCCCCCGCCGACGGCCCCCACGCCGTCGCCGCCGGCCCTGCCCCCGCCGCTCTCCCTGCTTCCGCCGCCGCCGGCCTTCCCGCCTCCGGCCTGTGCGCCGCGCTCCTTGCCGCCGGCTCTCCGCTGCTCGTGTATTTCAGCCGCATGGCGGTGCATGAAACCCTGCTCGCCTGCCTCGCGCTCGCCGTGCCGCTGCTGGCGGCGCGCTTCCTGGAAACCCGCCGCGCCGGCTGGCTGCTCGCCGCGGGCGCCGCGCTCGGCGGCCTGCACGCCACCAAGGAGACTTGGAGCATCATCGCCTTCAGCTGGGCCGCCGCCGCCGTCGCACTGGCCCCCCGGAAAACCTGGCGGCTCCTGCGCGAAACCGCCGCGGCGCGCATGGCGCCCGCCGCCGCCGCCGTGGCGCTGGCGGTGTCGTTTCTGCTTTATTCAAACCTCGGACGCCACCCCCGCGCTTTCGCCGACGCGTGGCTCACGCTCTTCCACTACAAAACCGGCGGCGGACACGACAAACCCTGGCCGTATTACCTCGCCGACATCCTGACCTTCCGCGCCGCCGGCCACGGCTGGCATGGCGAAGGCGTGCTCCTCATCTTCGCCGCCCTCGGCGCGGCCCTCGCCGCGGCGGCCTTGCTGGAGCGGCGGCGGCGTCTCCGCCGCCGGACGCCGCCCCGCCCCGCCCCGGCACAATCCATCGACGCGGCAAAACCCGCCGGCATTCGTTTCGGCGGGCCTGCCGGCCCGCCCGGCGGCGGGGCCGCCGCCGTCCCCGCCGCCAACACTCCGCCGATGTCCGCCGCTCCCGCTTTTACTCTGCCGGCGTCCGCCACCCCCGCCTTTATTCCGCCGATGTCCGCCGTCCCCGCCCTGCCCCTCTTTCTGGCGCTGTCGTCGCTCGTGCAAATCGCGGTCTATTCAACCATCGCCTACAAAACGCCCTGGCTCATGCTCGTCCCCGTGGCCGGCCTCGCGCCGCTGGCCGGCCACGGCCTCGCGTGGCTGATCGCGCGCCGCCCGCCCGCGCCCTCCGCCGCACCGCTGCGCGGCACCGCCGCCGCGCGCATCGCCGCCCAGCCCGCCGCCCGCGCCGCCGCAATCCACGCCGCCGCGCGCCGCGCCGCCGGCATCGCGGCCGGCCTGCTGCTCCTGCTGTTTGGCGCGGCCCCGCAACTCCGCGATGCGACCCGCGACCGCGCCACCGACCCGGCGCTTCCCCTGGTTTACGCGCCCACGCTGCCCGCCGCCGACGCCGCGCTGCGCGCCGCCGTCGCCGCGCTCAAACCCGGCGAACTCGCCGCCGTGATCGGCGCCGACTACTGGCCCATCCCGTGGTATTTCCGCGCCCGCCGCGACGACACCGGCTATTACGAGGAATTTGAGGCGCCGGCTGACTTGAGCCCCTTCGCCCTCGTGGTGCGCTGCGGTTATGCGCCGCCGCCGGCCGCGGCCCCCGGCGACCCCCTCGTCGAACTCCGCCCCGGCTACCACGCGCGCATCTCCCGCCGGTGAAAACGAAGACCGCCGTGCCGGCCTTCAGCTTTTGCCCCTCGTTTTTTTCCGCGCCGGCGGCTTCCCGTGCGTGATGGCCCACCCGATCATGACGGCCTTCATGAACTCATCCCACCCCGCGCCGTTTTCCTTCCTCATGCGCGCCCCCCATGCCTCCGCGCTTTCCGCCGGCCCGAAACCGGACAGGAGCAAATCCCACGGGCAGCCCAGCGCGGCCTGAATCCGCAGCAATGTCGTGAGCAGCAGGTTGGTCTCGCCCGCCTCGATTTTCTGAATCATGCGCGGATGCACGTCCACCTGTTCCGCCAGCGCCTCCTGTGTGAGCCCGCGCCGCCACCGTTCGCGGCGGACGTTTGCTCCGAATTTTGAAAGGACTCTGGTTTGTGGTTCCGTTGGCATTTGCGGCTTCGCCCCACAAAATTAACGAAGAAAAGGCTTGTGTAAGACGTAATGTCATTATGTCTTTTTTGCAAAATACGCCTTAATGTGGCGTATTCAAAACACACGCCAATGAACACCCACGCATTAAAAACAACTCTGACAACCATCGGCCTGCTTGCCGCGGGCGCGATTTTGCATGCACAGACAGACGCCGGCTCCTACGTCCTCCCGAAAACATCCGCCCCGAACTTCTACCTCGAAGCCGGCGCTGGCTTCATGCGGGCTGACGCGGGCGACGACCTTGAGGGCGATCTCAAGAACTTCGCCGGCGGCAGCCTGTCCTTCGGCTACCGGATTAACAAGGCGCACAAAGTCCAAGTCGAAATCGGCACGTATGTCGCCAGCGACTCGGAGTCCGATGCGTATGTCGGCGGAGGCGTTTCCGCAAGCGGGTCGCTGACACTCGACCTGACCGCGGTTCCCGTGCTGGTTTCCTACAGCTATTGCATCCCGCTTGACCCGGCCGGGCGTTGTGAAATCCGCCTGACTCCGGTGGCGGGGCTTTATTCAATGAAAGCCGAATTGAGCGGGAGCCTTAGTTACGTCGGCGGCGGCAGTGCCGGTTCCTACGCCGGCAGCACCAGCGACACCGACACTGCCCTGGCTTTCGGCGCCGGCGTGGGTTTCACTTACCACTTCTCCCAGAAATTTTATCTGGATGCCGGCTACCGTTTTCTCCACACAGGCAAAACGGAGTATGATTTGTTTGACGACGTGGACTCCTCAATAAAAGCAACCAACAATCACTGCCTCTCCGTCTCCTTCGGCTGGAAATTCTAATCCGCCCGACGCCGCTCGTTTTACGCCACCCGAGCCTCCGGCGCCACGCCGGGGGCTTTTTTGTGTTTGCCGATGGAGGCGCCCCGCCCGAAGCGCCGGCGCGCCGATGGCGGAATTGCTGGTTGTGCGGCGCGCGCGGGGTTTTCATGCTCGCCGTTCACTATCCGCCATCCGCCGCCCGCGGCTCATCGTTCATGCCATTTCCCATGCCTTCTCCGCGCGAACTTCCGATTTATGAACTCGAAAACGCCATCGTCGCCAGCCTGCGCGCGCAGGGGCGGTTGATCGTGCAGGCGCCGACCGGCTCGGGAAAATCGACGCAGATTCCTCAAATGCTGCTCGCGCACGGGCTGCTCGACGGCGCCGGCGGCGGCGGATGCGCCGCCGGCGCCGCGGGCGGAGCGGATGCCGCCGGCGGCGGGCGCGGCGAGGGCGGGCGCGGCGAGGTGGTGGTGTTGCAGCCGCGGCGGCTGGCGACGCGCATGCTCGCGAAACGCGTGGCCGAGGAAACGGGCTCGGCGCTCGGCGACGTGGTGGGTTACCAAATCCGGCTGGAATCGCGGTTGAGCGGGCGCACGCGCATCCGGTTCGTGACCGAGGGGATTTTGCTGCGGCAGATGGCGTTTGACGCCGCGCTGCGCGGGGTGGCCGCGCTCGTGTTCGACGAGTTTCACGAGCGGCATTTGTATGGCGACATCTCGCTGGCGCGGGCGTTGCAGATTCAGCGGGCGACGCGGCCCGATTTGAAAATAATCGTGATGTCGGCGACGCTCGACGCGGGGTCGCTGCGCGAGTATCTCGCGCCGTGCGAGGTGCTGCGCTCGGAGGGGCGGTGTTTCCCGGTGCGCGTCGAGTATCTGCCAAAGGCGGTCAACTTCGACAGCGAGCCGGTGTGGGACGTGGCGGCGCGCGAGTGCGCGCGCGTGGCGGAGGCCGGCGGTGCGGAGGCCGGCGGCGGGGATTTTCTGGTGTTCATGCCGGGCGCGTATGAAATCAGCCGCACGGTGCAGGCGGTCCAGGGGCGGCGGGAGCTGCGCGGTTTCGCGGTGTTTCCGTTGCACGGCGAGCTGCCGCCGGAGCAGCAGGACCGCGCGGTGGCGCGTTGCGAGGCGCGCAAAATCATCGTGTCAACCAATGTCGCGGAGACATCGCTCACCATCGACGGGGTGACGGTGGTCATCGACTCCGGGCTGGCGCGGGTGGCGCGTTTCGACCCGCACCGCGGCATCAACACGCTGCTCGTCGAAAAGATTTCGGTGGCGAGCGCCGACCAGCGCGCCGGCCGCGCCGGGCGCACGGCGCCGGGCGTGTGCGTGCGCTTGTGGACGGAGCGCGAGCACGGGCGGCGCGCGCCGCGGGAGCTGCCGGAGGTGCGCCGGCTGGACCTGGCGGAGGTGGTGCTCACGCTCAAGGCGGGCGGCATCGACGACGTGGCGGGTTTCCCGTGGCTGGAAAAACCGGACGCGAAGGCGCTGGAGCGCGCGGAGCTGCTGCTGGCGGACCTGGGCGCGGTGGAGCCGGCGGAGGAGGAGGGAGAAAGCGAAAGAGGAAAGATAAAGAACAAGGAGGAAAGAATGGCGGGAGAGGGGGCCGGAGAAGGCGGCGGCGACACCGGCCCCGGCGCGGAAGCGCCCCGATCAAAAATCGAAAATCAAAAATCAAAAATCACCGCGACGGGGCGGCGGATGCTGCGGTTTCCGGTGCACCCGCGTTACGCGCGCATGCTGCTGGAGGCGGACGCGCGCGGCTGCGCGCGCCCGGTGGCGCTCATGGCGGCGCTCACGCAGGGGCGGAATTTTTTGCTGCGCGGCGTGCCGCGCGCGGTCGAGGAGGCGCGCGAGGAGGTGCTCGGCGAGGAGCACGAGTCGGATTTTTTCCTGCTGATGCGCGCGTGGCGTTTCGCGGAGAACAACCGTTACGCGCCCGAGGCGTGCCGGCGGCTCGGCATCCACGCGCAGGGCGCGCGGCAGGTCGGGCCGCTGTTCGCGCAGTTTCTCGACATCGCGGAGCGCGAGGGGCTCGACGTTTCCGAAAAACGCGTGGACGGCGCGGCGGTGCGCAAGTGTGTGCTGGCCGGTTTTTCCGACTACCTGGCGAAGCGGCTCGACGCGGGCACGCTGCGCTGCGAGCTGGCGCACGGGCGGCGCGGCCTGCTGGCCCGCGAGAGCGCGATGCAGGGGGCGCCGCTGCTCGTGGCCGCCGAGGTGAGCGAGATCGAGGGGCGCGGCGGCGAGGTCAACGTGCTGCTCAGCCTCGCGACGGCGGTGGAGGAGGCGTGGCTGCGGGAGTTGTTTCCGCGGGACTGGTTCGAGGCGTCGGGCGTCGTGTATGACGAGGCGGCGAAGCGCGTCGTCGCGCGGCGCGAGCGGCGTTTCCGCGACCTCGTGCTGGAGGCCCGGGCGAGTGCGGACGAGGTGCCGCCGGACGCGGCGGCGGCGCTGCTCACGCAGCAGGTGCTGGCCGGGAAAATCAAGCTGGAGGCGTGGGACGAGGCCGTCGAGCAGTGGATCACGCGCGTGAACCGCCTCGCGGAGTGGTTTCCCGAGCTGGAGGTCAACGTGCTCACCGAGGCCGGCCGCGCGACGCTGGTGGAGCAGATTTGTTATGGCGAGACGAGCTGGCGCGGCGTGAAGGACAAGCCGGTCATGCCCGTGCTGCGCGACTGGCTGACGGCGGAGCAGCTCGCCGTGCTCGACGACTACCTGCCGGAGCGCATCGTGATGGCCAACGGCCGGCGCTCCCGCGTGCGCTATGAAAAGGAGGGCCCGCCGGTATTGAGCGCGCGGATACAGGAGCTTTACGGCGTGGAAGGCGGGTTCACGCTCGGCCGCGGCCGCGTGCCGGTGAAGATCGAGGTGCTCGCGCCGAACCAGCGTCCCATCCAGGTGACGGACGACCTCACCGCCTTCTGGCGCGACATGTATCCCAAGGTGAAGGCGGAGCTTTCGCGACGCTACCCGCGGCACGAGTGGCGCTGACTGGCCGATGTTGCGCGGCTCCGCCGCAACGCAGACTGGCGGACTGTGCCTGGCGGAAAGTCGCTTCGCCCGAAACCAAGTCTACTCGGAAACTCACGCCTGCTTGCGGACTTTTTGCCGGCCTCCGACCCGGATTTTGCGGACCTTCGGCCCGAAGCAGGTTTGGTTCCGAACGAAGCGAGAAGATTGACAACTTGCGGAGGGACGGCGGCGGCGGTTTTGCCCCGCAGGGGCATGATATTGGCAGCACGGGGCTTCAGCCCCGTGACCACGCTGCAATACCAGCGTCTTGTAGGGATGCAACCATCCGGTTCCATCCCTACGGGACGTGGTTTTGTGCAGAACCAAAACACGACGTTGAAACGCCGTGCTACCAATATCATGCCCCTACGGGGCTAACCAACGCCGCTGCCGCCTTTCCGGGGGGCTTTGCTGTCTCATCGAAAGTAGACAGGCAATAGGGCATTTTGAGAAAATCAAAAAACACCATGAGATCATTGGAAAGCTCACGCGGAGGCTTTGGGGACGTAGGGCAAGCGTCCCGCTTGCCCTACGTCCCCAAAGCCTCCGCACGGGACATGATTTTTCAAAGTGCCCAATAGTGAGATCACGGGGAACATGGGAGAAATGAAGATTATAAAAGGAGGAGCGATGAAAGGATTTCATTTTTACCTGTCCCTGATTTTATTTCGCGGCTGCGACAAGCTC
>JAITDF010000189.1 GCA_031282705.1 Opitutaceae bacterium
ATCGCGTGGTGGTGGAAAAAACGCCGCCGGCCGGGGCCGCGACGCCGGTCCGGCGGGTGTGGGATTCGGGGCGCGTGGAATCCTCCCGCTCCGTTGCGATTCGCCATGAGGGCGGGCCGTTGGAGGGCAACTCCGATTACGAATGGAGCGTCACGGTTTGGGACAACCACGGCGGCAGCGCCACGAAGCGCGCCCGGTTTTCCACCGCGCTGCCGGAGCAAGACCAATGGCGGGCAAAATGGATCGGCGGCGACGGGGCCGGCCTGTTGCTGCGACGCGAATTTTCGCTGGAAAAACAGCCCGTCCGCGCGCGCGTGTTCGCCGCCGGCCTCGGGTTTTACGAGCTTCAGGTGAACGGCGCGAAGGCGGGCGGCCTGGTGCTCGTCCCGGGCCGGACAAATTACCAAAAGCAGGTTTTGTATAATGTGTATGACGTGACGCCGCTGCTCCGCCCCGGCGCGAACGCCATCGGCGTCATGCTGGGCGGCGGCTGGTTCGACGTGGCGGAGAAATTCGCCGGCTGGCGCGAGCGGAAATACGGCGCGCCGCGCGCCATCGTGCAACTGCATCTGGACTATGCCGACGGCACGTCCGGGGTGCTCGTCTCCGACGGCTCGTGGCGGAAGCGCCCCGGCCCCGTCACGCAGGACTGCATTTACGACGGCGAGTCGTTCGACGCCCGCCGGGAGCCGGCGGGCTGGTCGCGCAGTGGATTTTCGGATGCCGACGGCTGGGCGCCCGCGGACGTGCTCGACGCGCCCGGCGGCGAGATGCGCGCCGAGCGCGTGCCGAACCGCGTCACCGCGACGCTGCGCCCCGTCGCCCGGCTGAATCCGCGGCCCGGCGTGCATGTGTTTGATTTCGGGCAAAACATCGCCGGGTGGGTGCGGATGACGGTCGCCGGAGAACCGGGCGCGACCGTGACGCTCCGCCACGCCGAGAACATCAACGAGGACGGGACGCTGGACCGGAAGACCAACGGCAAGGCGGCGGCCACCGACCGCTACACGCTTCGCGGCGGCGGCGCGGAAACCTGGTCGCCGCGCTTCACCTGGCACGGGTTCCGTTATGTCGAAGTGACGGGTTGGCCGGGCGAGCCCGACATGGAAGATTTCACCGCGTGCGTCATCAACAGCGATTGCGCGCCGGCGGGTGAATTCACCTCGGGCGACGAGCTCATCAACCGCATCCACCGCAACACCGTCTGGTCGCAGCGCGCCAACATGCAGGGCGGCGTGCAGACCGACTGCCCGCAGCGCGACGAGCGGCTCGGCTGGCTCGCCGACGCGCATGTGACCGTCGATGAGGCATGGTGCAATTTCGACATGGCCGCATTTTATATAAAATGGCTGCGCGACATGCAGCTGATGCAGACCGGCGACGGCGCGGTGCCCTATGTCGTGCCCCGCCAGAACACCGCGCACAGCATCGACTGGAGCGCCGGCTACCTCATCATCGCGTGGAGTTTTTATCTGCACACGGGCGATGCGCGAATCCTGGAAAACCATTATCCGAATTTCATTCGTTATATTGATTATCTCGGCGCGCAGGCGAAGGCCGGCATCCTGCCGCCCTCCCGCTACGGCGACT
This sequence comes from Opitutaceae bacterium, assembly GCA_031282705.1. GTDB lineage: Bacteria > Verrucomicrobiota > Verrucomicrobiia > Opitutales > Opitutaceae > Termitidicoccus. The sequence continues at coordinate 1,591 of JAITDF010000189.1, forward strand.
GGTGCTCCGTTGCGCAGATAAACCCGCGGGAATCCGGCTGGGTGCGCGGCACGCCGGAGCTCACCACCACGGGCTATTATTATCATTGCGCCCGCCTCATGGAAAAAATCGCCGCCGCCCTTGGAAAGACGGGGGACGCCCGGCGCCATGCCGCCCTCGCCGCCGGCATCGGCGAGGCGTTCAACCGGAAATATTTCGACCGCGAAAACGGCGTTTATACAAGCGAGGCGCATGCGTTCCAGTTCGCGCAGCTGTTCCCGCTCTACCTCGGGCTTGTCCCCGGAAAGGAGCGGGCGCGCGTTTTCGGAAATCTGGCCGCCCGGATGGCGGACATTGACGGGGGCCGCCTCAAAACCGGCATCCTTGGCGCGCGCTGTTTCCCGGATGTGATGGAGCGCGGGGGCCGCGAGGATTTGACGTGGGCCGCCGTCACCCGGCGCGGTTTTCCAAGCTGGGACAGCATGACCGGGGGACGCACCACGCTGGCGGAGCGCTGGGATGGCGGAGGCTCGGGCAACCATGTCATGTTCGGCAGCATCGACGCGTGGTTTTATAAAAAACTGGCGGGGCTGGATGTGGACGCGGAGAAGCCGGGCTACGAACGCATCATCGTGCGTCCGTATGTCCCGGCGAACCTCGATCACGCACGCGCAAGCATCCGGACGGTTCGCGGGCACGCCTTCGCGGGCTGGCGGAAGGCGGGCGGAAAACTGCATTTGCGAATCGAAGTGCCCGCGAACAGCGAGGCGCTGGTGTGGATGCCCGCCTCCGCCCCCGGGGAGGTGACGGAAAGCGGGGCTCCGGCGGAAAAGGCCGAAGGCGCCGCCTTTGTCCGGCGGGAGGCCGGGCGGTGCATATTCGCCACGGGCTCGGGTGTGTATGAATTTTCCGCCGCGCTGGAGTGACGGGCGCGGCGCCCGCGCTCCATGAAAACGCCGCCGGGGCGCTCAGCGCGCCCCCAACAGCTCCCTCGCGTAGTCGAGATTCTGCCGCACGGTCGCGTCGCCGGGGCGGCGGCGCAGCACTTCCTCGTAGGTCTCCACCGCCTCGCGCACGCGCCCGGTCACGAGCTGGCAGTTGCCGAGATTGTTGAGCGCCTGCACGTGCGCGGGATCGAGCTGGAGCGCCTTGCGGTAGGCCTCCATCGCTTCGGAAAAGCGCTCCTGTTTCGCAAACCCGTTGCCCAGCGCATACCAAGCCTCGGCGAGCTTCGGGTCGAGCCGGAGCGCCTCGCGGTAGCACGACTCGGCCCCCGCATCGCCCCGCCGCGCGAGGCAGTTGCCTAGCGCGAGGTGGGCCGCCGCCATGCCCGGTTTGAGACGCGCGGCGGCGCGAAACTCCGCCTCGGCCTCGCGGCGCGCGCCGCTCTTGTCCAGCACCAGGCCCAGATGATAATGCGCCTCCGCCAGCCCCGGCTCCGCCGCCAGCGCCTCGCGCAGCAGCGCCGCGCCCTCCGCCTCGCGGCCGCCGGCGGCGAGCAACGCCGCCAGGTTCACCCGCGCATCCTGCGCAGCCGGGTCGCCGGCCAGCGCCGCGCGGTAGTGCTCCATCGCCTCCGCCGCCCGCCCCGAGTCGGCGAGCAGTTTGCCGAGGTTCACGCGCGCGTCCGTGTTGCCGGGCTCGGCCGCCAGCGCCGCGCGGAAATGATGCTCGGCCTGCCGGGCCGCCTCAGCGCGCCGGGCCGCGTCGTCCGCCAGCGCGCGCCGGGCGGTGTCGTCCGCCGGCGCCGCGCCGCCGTCCCGCGCCGCCGTCGCGCCCCGCGACGCCGCGCCGGCAGCGGATGCGGCACGCGGGTCAAGCATCAACGCCACGCCGAGGTTGAGATGGGCGAACGCATGATTCGGACGCAGCGCGATTGCCCGGCGAAACTGCTCCGCCGCCTCCGCCGTCCGCCCCGCCGCCGAGAGCGCCGCCCCGAGGTTGTTGCGCGCGCGCGGATTGTCCGGGCATTTTTCCACCGTGTCCGCCCAAAGCGACACCGCCGTGCGATACACCGCGTTGCGCGCCACCGTCGCCGCGCCCAGCGCCGCCGCCGCGCACGCCAGCGCCGCCGCGCCCCACCACCGCGCCGCGCGCATCCGCGCCAGCCCCCGCCGCGCCCCCGCGCACGCCAGCGCCGCCACCGCGGCCAGCGTCAGATACATGCGGTGCTCGGCGATGGTCTGCGTTGACACCGGCATGAAACTCGAACTCGGCGCGAGCATCAGGAAAAACCACGCGCCCAGAAATCCCGCCGCGTGATTCCGCCGCAGCGCCCGCAGCGTCCCCGCCGCCAGCGCGCACAACACCAGCGCCTGCCACCACACCGCGCCCGGCCCCGCCGCGACCGGCGTGCCGTGGTCGAACACCAGCGGCGCCGGCAGGCAGGCCAGCCCGAGATACCGCACAATCGCCCCGCACTGCGTGAGCAAATACGCCCAGGCCCCGACCTCCGAGCCAGGCCCCACCGAGCCGCCGCGCCCGGCGTTGGACAGCACCAGCGCGCCCAGCAGCAGCCACGTCGCCGCCAGTCCGCCGTAAAGCCGCCGGCGCCGCCGCCAGGCCTCGCGAAACGACCCGGCAAAAAACGCCCGGTCCAGCAACAGCGCGACCAGCGGCGCCGTGACCACCGTCTCCTTCGTCCCCATGCCCAGCGCGCACGCCGCCGCCGCCAGCGCGCCCCACCGGCGCGCCCTGCGCGTCGCGGCACGGGCATCCTGACCGTGCCCCTCTTCGCGCCGCGCCCCCGCCTCCGCCGCCCGGATGAAACAATACAACGTGAGCAAATAAAACAGCCCCGCCAGCGACTCCGCCCGCTGCACCACATACGTGACCGCCGCGGTCTGCAACGGATGCAGCGCCCACACCAGCGCCACCGCAAACGCCGGCCCCGCCGCCCCGGCCCCGGAAAGCCACCCGCCGCCGCCTGCCCCGCCATCGCCGCCCGGCCCCGCGCCGCCGCCTGCCCTCCCGCCGCCCGGCTCCCCGCCGCCGCCTGACGACGGCCCCCCGTGCGCATCCCCGCGCCCGGCCTCCGTTTCGCATCCCGCACCTTGCGCTTCGCGCTCCGCATCCCGCGCGCCACATCTCCGCCCCACCCGCCGCGCCACGCCAAACAAAGCCAGCGCCGCCGCCGCGTGGATGAGCATGTTGCCCAGATGATATCCCCGCACATCCAGCCCGCCCAGCGCATAATTCACCGCGAAGGAAAAGTTCAGCACCGGCCGCCCGCCCACGGTCTCGCCCATCCCCGCCGGCGGATTCAGCCACCGCAACGACCAGAAATCACGGATGCTCGCATTGGTGACGATGGATTCCCCGTCATCCAGCACAAACGGCGCGCGCAACGTGTTTGCCCAAGCCAGGCAAACCGCCGCCACCAAGGCCGCGGCAAAAAAACCGTGCCAATGCCATTGCCCCTGCCCGCGGGCGCGCCCCCCCGGTGGCGCCTCCGGCGCGACCCGTCCGGGCGCCGCATTCGCGTCCGCCCCTTTCCGCTTCCGGCCTGCGCGTTGTTTGCTCATGTCATTTGGGAACCTCCAAAAACTCAGTCTTCAACCGCGAAAAGACGAGAAATATCAAACCGGAGAAAAGTTGGATGATTTGTTTAACTGATGTTACGCGGCGGCCAGTTTTGGCAGGGCGGCCTCGGCGTGTATAGTCCCGGGTCAAGGGTAACAGTTGTCCCGCTATGAGGGTGACACTTTTTTTGGGAGTTTTTTTCAGGTGTTGGGAGGGCATAAGGGATGGTAGTGGCCTTTTGGCAGGTGGGTGGAGGCGGAGGTGGAGAGGGAGCCGAGGCAGTGAGGGCCGAAACAGACGTTGAAGAGACCTTTTTGGTCGAGAGGGCGAAGGGCGAGGGAATTGCCGATGAAGGCGCGACCAATGTAAAAAAAGCGGTTTTTGAAAGTGATCTCGCCCTTGCTTTTGACCGTGCGGGTCAGTTCGCCGGGGGCGTGGAGGATTGCGGGCAACTGCGAGGGGAAGACTCTGAGGCTGCAGCG
>JAITDF010000218.1 GCA_031282705.1 Opitutaceae bacterium
CATCCCTTTTTTGTTCTTCATTCATCCCTTCTCCATCCATTCTTCCGCCCATTTCCATCGCATGACCTCCGACATTTCCACCGGCTCCTTCACGTTGCCCGGCGAAGCCGGCTTCGAACAGCTCACGCTGCGCCTCGCAAAAAAATGGGGCGCCGACACCATCCGCGACTCCGACGGCACCCGGCTCTCGCCCGAAATCGTCCGGTCGGGTCATGCCATCTACTCGACCGTCTGCCTCGTCCGCTCCGTGCAGCCCTGGGCGCGCGCGCACCGCGACAAGCTCCAGCAGAATTTCCTCATGAGCCGGCCCGTCGTCGCCGCGAAAAGCACCGTGGCCATCACGCTGCTCGACGGCTACTACACCGGGCAGTTCGCGGTGAATTTCAAGGACCCGCCCAAACAGTGGTGGCAGGTCTTCGACCGCACCACGGGCGGCGAGGTGCCGAAATCGCGGTGGTCGGTGAACCCGCGCAAGGGCGCCGTCACCATCACCGGCGCGCATCCGGGGCATCGCTACACGGTCAACTTCCTCGCGTTCCGCATCTGGGAGGAAATCTCGATGTATAATCACCTCACCAACAACTGGGGCGACCGCGAGCACCTCGCCGCGGTCGATCCGATGCAGCCGGAGACGCAGAAGGTGCTGCTCGCGTTCCTCGACGGCTGGCTGCGCGGACACCCGGACACGAGGGTCGTGCGGTTCACGTCGATGTTTTATAATTTCTCGTGGTTCTGGGGCGCCGACCACAAGCGGCTGCGCGACATCTATTCGGACTGGGGCGACTACGCGATGACCGTCAGCCCGCGCGCGCTGCGGTTGTTCGGGAAAAAACACGGCTGCCGGCTCACCTCGGAGGATTTCGTCAACGGCGGTCTTTATAATTCCACCCACAACGCCCCGTCGCGCCGCTACCGCGACTACATGGCGTTCGTGCATGATTTCGTGATCGGATTCGGGCGCAAGTGCATCGACCTCGTCCACCGCCACGGGAAACTCGCCTACGTCTTTTACGACGACCACTGGATCGGCGTGGAGCCAAGCAGCCCGCGCTTCGCGGAGTTCGGTTTCGACGGGCTCATCAAGTGCGTGTTCAACGCCTTCGAGGTGCGGCTGTGCGCGCATTCGCGGGGCGTGTCCACAAAGGAACTGCGCCTGCATCCCTACCTGTTCCCCACCGGGCTCAAGGGCGAGCCCACCTTCCAGCCGGGCGGCGGCGGCAACCCCACGCTCGACGCGAAAAATTTCTGGATCGCCGCGCGCCGCGGCATCGTGCGCGCCCCCATCGACCGCATCGGGCTGGGCGGCTACCTGTCGCTGGTCGAGCCCTGGCCGGACTTCCAGGACTACATCGCGCAGGTGGCGCGGGAGTTCCGCCTGCTGAAATCCTTTCACGCGGGCGACGCGCCTTATGTCGCGCCGTTCAAGGTCGCCGTGCTCACCGCCTGGGGCGGCCTCCGCGCGTGGACCTGCTCCGGGCATTTCATGCAAAACGTCGAGCTTTACCACGTGCTCGAAGCCCTCGCCGGCCTGCCGCTCGACGTGCGCTTCATCAGCCTCGACGAGGTCGCCGCCGCGGGCGTGCCGCGCGACGTGCGGGCGGTCATCAACTGCGGCCGCGCCGGCACGGCGTGGAGCGGCGGGCGCCACTGGGACGACCCGCGGGTCGAGGCGGCGCTGGCCGGATGGGTGCGCAAAGGCGGCGGCTTCGTCGGCATCGCCGAGCCGTCGGCGCGCCCGCAGCCGGGGCAGAATTTCCGCCTCGCGCAAGTGCTCGGGCTCGACCGCGACAACGGCGAGCGTCTGGCCAACGGCAGATACCACTACGACGCGCCCGCCGCCGGCGCGGCGGCGCCGCACTTCATCACCGCCGACCAGGCCGGCGGCCGGGCCCCCGATCTCGGCAAAGGCGTGGACGGCATTTATGTGCTGGGCGGCGGCACGCAGGTGCTGGCCGACGGCGCCGGCTCGCCCCGCCTCGCCACGCATGCCTTCGGCAAGGGCCGCTCGGTGTATTTCAGCGGATTCAAATTCAGCCATGAAAACACGCGCCTGCTGCACCGGGCGCTCTTCTGGGCGGCGGCGAACGAGGCCGCGTGGGGCGCCTGGCAGTCGGAAAACTTTCATGCCGAATGCTCATGGTTTCCGAAAAAGAAAAAACTCGTTGTAATCAACAACGCGGGCACGCCGCAGACCGCAAGGGTGACCCTGGGCGACGGCAGGACCGCGCTGCCGGTCGGGCTCGACGCCCACGGAATAGCAATCCTCGACGTGTGAGGCGGAGACGGGTGCGTCCCGATAAAGGCTGTTTTTGGACAGAATCAATGGGGTTAAATGAACTAACTGCCTATGGATTGAGCCCCAATCCTTCGTAGATTTCATCTGCGAGGAAATGGGCTCATGACCATGATGTAAGCATGGAATAATTGCAGCCAGGGAAGGATATCTCACAAAAGGGCACTTTGAAAAATCATGTTTCACGCGGAGGCTTTGGGGACGTAGGGCGAGCGTCCCGCTTGCCTGACGGCGCGCAACGCGCGCCGCCTCAAAACGACGGGAGCATCCTGTTCCCGTCAGGCAAGCGGGACGCTTGCCCTGCTTTCCAAACCGGCGAGCGGGGGGCTTGCCATGCTTCCTTCCATGACT
>JAITDF010000385.1 GCA_031282705.1 Opitutaceae bacterium
CTGGCATGTGCGTGCGGGAGGCCCGCAGGCAGCGTGCGGGAGGCCGGCACGCGCGTGTCGGGGGATGGCACGCGCACGCGAAAGGGCAGGTTGGAGTGTCGCGGGGCGGGCATGAGTGCGCGTGGCATGGGCGTGCGGACGTGCGGGGCGGGCGTGAGGGTGCGCGGCATGGGCGTGAGTGTGCGCGAGGCAGGCGGGCGGGTGCGGTTTTCCAGAGCGGCTGTTCTCCTACCCGTGCTCTTTCCTCTTTCCTCTTTATCTCTCCCATCCCTCCCATCTCTCCCATTTCTCCCATCCCCTTGTCTCCTGACGAAAGAGGAAAGAGAAAGAGCACGGGCACGGGCACGGCCGTTCCCCGCGCAACAGCAGGCCCGCTCAAACATCGCCCGTAGCCTGCCGGCCCGGCCGGGCGTCATACTCCGGCAGCCTTCGCGCACGCTCGACAACGGGGCGCGCGCTGTTTTTATTTCCCTCCTCATGACTCCCCGCACACCTCCCTCCACCCAATCCATCCGCCGCGCCGCCGCCCGCCGGGGTTCGCGCGCGTTCACGCTTCTGGAAATCCTGCTGGCCGTCGCCATCCTCGGCATGCTGGTCGCGCTCTCCATCGCCGCGGTGGACAAAATCTTCAGCGGCGCCTCCGAGGACGCCGCGAAGCTGTTCGTCACGCAAAGCCTGCAAGTGCCGCTCCAGTCCTACCGCACGCACATGGGCAACTACCCGGCCACGGCCGAGGGCTTGCAGGCCCTCATCACGCCCCCGGCGGACAAGGCCGACCGCTGGCGCGGCCCCTACATCACGGGCGACACCATCCCGCTCGACCCGTGGAAAAACCCCTACCAATACCGTTTCCCCGGCGTGCACAACCGCACCGGCGGCTACGACGTATGGTCGAAAGGCGCGGACGGGCAGGACGGCACCCCGGACGACATCGGCAACTGGTCCACCTCCACCCCCGGCGCGGCGGCGCAGTGACGGCGCGGCGGCTTTAGCGCGGAGACTTTAGCGCGGAGACTTTCGTGGACACGGCGCATTCCAGCTTTTCACGTGCAGGGACGGCCCCCGGAGAAACGGCCCCCGGAAGGACGGCCCCCGTGCCGTCCGGGGCCGGACGCGGACCCAATCGAAAATCGAAAATCGAAAATCGAAAATCCGAAACGCGCGCCCGCGCCGCCTTCACCCTGCTCGAAATCCTGCTCGTCATCGCGCTCATCGGGATGATCACGGGCGTGTTTATCGTGGGGGCGGTGGGCATCGCGGATTCCAAGCCCCCCTCGACCGAGGATGTGTTCTGGCAGGCCGTCAACGGCTGCCGCCGCCAGGCGCTCATGTCCGGGCACGAAGTGACATTGCGTTTCGCCAAGGGCGAAAACGACGCCCCCCCCGCGCTCGTGGCGGCATGGGAGGGCGGCGGTGAGCGCTACCCGTTTGGCGTGGCAAAAACGGAGGGCGGCGGAAACGGCGGCGGCGCCGCCGCCAGCGGTGCGGGAAACAGCGCCGCCGCCGGCGGCGGCACCGGTGCCGGCGCGGGAAACAGCGCGGCGGCCGCGGCGGTGTCCGCGTCCGCATCAGCGGCGGCGGCGGACGTGGCCTGCGATTTCCTCACGACGCAAAAAGGCGGCAGCGCCATCCTCGTCGGCGGCATTTTGAGGGAGACGACCACGCTGGCCTCGGTCACGTTTTACGGCGACGGCACCTGCACGCCCTTTCGCGCGCAACTGCGCGCGGGCGCCTCGGAGCCGCGGGTGCTCGACATCGACCCGTGGACCTGCGCGCAAGTGCTGGCAAGGGGGGAGGAACGATGAGGGACTTATTTTCGATTTTCGATGTCAGGCTTCTCGCTTCGCTCGGAACTCGATTTTCGATTGGGGGAGCTTCCGCTCCCGCCGCTTCCGCCGCCCCCGCTGCCCCCGCCGCTCCCGCCGGCAACCCGCCGCGGCAGCCCCCAAACCAAAATCGAGTTCCGAGCGAAGCGAGAAGCCTGACATCGAAAATCGAAAATCCCCGCCCCCGCGCCTTCACCATGCTTGAAGTGCTCGTCGCGCTGGCGATTTTCGCGGCGATGGCGGTCGTGCTCGTCGCCTCCTACCTCAACATCCTCACCGCCTACGAAGTCGCCGGACGCGGCCTGGCGGGCGAACTCGACGTGCGCTTCGCCCGCGAAATGCTGCTGGCCGAAGGCAGCCTCGACGCGGCGCTCGCCGGCGCGGATTTCGAGGGCGCGGACGGCGCGCGCGTGAAATGGAAGGCCGAAGTCGAGCCGACCGAGACGGCGGACCTGTTCCTCGTCACCTTCACCTGCGAGATGGATTCGACCAACGAAACCCCGGCGCGCACCGTCGTGGAAACCTTCCGGCTGCTGCGCCCCACCTGGTCGCAACCCGCCGACCGCGAAGCCTTGCGGGCGGAGGCGCGCCAGCGGATTCTCGACATGCAAATCACCCCCCCGCTCTCCGGCTACGGCTTTGGCGGCGCGCCCGCCGCCGCCGGTGGCGGCGGAGGGGGCGGCGGCGGGAAAAACACTGTCGGCACCGGCAAAGGCGCCGGCGCCGGCAACAAAAAACCCGGCGGAAGCGGAAGCGGCGCCGGCTCCGGCAAAAAAACGCCCGCGCGCCAAAACACGGGAGGCCGCAGATGACCCGCCGCGCCCCCCCCCGCCCCCGCCGCGCCTTCACCCTGCTCGAAATCCTCGTGGCGGTCGCCATCGCCTCGCTCGTCTTTGTCGGCATGAACGCGCTCGTCCTCTCGATGGGCGAACTCTGGGGCCGCAACAGCGACCTGCGCCTCTTCGAGCTCCACACGCGCAACGTCACCCGCTTCCTCGAACGCGAACTGGCGCGCTCCGTCCTGCCCCCCGCCGTGCTCTCGACCGCCACCGCCCCCGCCATAAAGGAAGTGCGCCTGCCCGCCGGCGCCACCGAGGAACTGCTCACCTGCGAATTCTCCGGCGGCAGCCGCCTCTGCGCCTGGCCGCAACGCCCCCTGCCCAACGTCGTCTGCTCCCTCGCCGTGCGCGACGGCGCCGGCCTCGTGCTCCTCTGGCACTCGCGCCTCGAACTCAACTTCGCCGACGACGCCCCGCGCGAGACCGTCGTCTCCCCGCTCGTCACCGCGATGAGCTACCTCTATTACGACACCGACTTCAAAAACTGGAAAACCGAGACCACCTTCCAAAAAGACGCCAACGGCGCCGCCCGCGTCCCCCAGCGCCTCAAACTCGCCTTCACCTACTCCGGCCGCACCATCGAGACGGTCGTCAACCTCCCCGCCCCCGCCCAAGGGCAGCCCATGCTATGAATTTTGGATTTTGGATTTTCGATGTCAGGCTTCTCGCTTCGCTCGGAACTCGATTTTCGATTGGGGAGCTTTCGCTCCCGCCGGTAAACCGGCGCGGCAGCGGCCGGCCGCCCCGGCCCGCCCCCCCCCCCGCCGGCCCCCGGCCCCGCCCGCCCGCCCGCCGGCCCCCGGGCGGGGGGGCCGCC
>JAITDF010000388.1 GCA_031282705.1 Opitutaceae bacterium
TGCGGCGGGGGGGCGTGGCGCCACGCGGGGCGGTGATACCATGAGGGCGACCACACGCCGATCCAGATGCCGCGAATGAGCCAGTTGCAATCGAAGGAAAGCCACGGGCCGCAGGGCCAGGCGGGGCCGTAGTAGTAGCGCACCCGGCTCACGTAAACGACAGCGGGGTCGTAATACGGCACATAAACCACCTCGGTGCGCGTGGGGATGATGCGGATGTAGTTGTCCTCCTTGACCACGGTGAGATGCTCGTTGCTCGGGAGGTTGCCGGCGGCCTGGGCGCGGACGCGGAGCCGTTGGACGGCGGTCATCACATCCTCGGGCTGGGCGATGAAGGCGGCGCCGAGTTGCTGCGTCCAGGCGAGGTTTTCGTCCATCCAATGCAGCACGTCCGGATAATGCGCGAGGGCGCGCACGCTGGCGTCCCAAGGCTGGCTGTCGATTTGCGCGGCGTCGCCGCCATCCTTGAGATGGCGCGCGGCGAGCACGATGTCGGCGGGGTTGGTGGAGGCGGGCAGGATGACGGCGAGGAGCGTGTCGGGATACAGCGCGATGGGGCCGGCAAGCGTGTCGAGGGCGGAAGCGTCAAGCCGCACGGTCTCGGCGGCGGCGGCGGGAGTTGGGTCGGCCTGCACGGCTCCTGCAAGGAGGATGCCCAGGCCAAGAAAAAGGAAGGTGAGTGTTTTCATGGGAAGGATGGTTTGGGCGTTTTTTCCCATGAAGGACTCCATTTTTCCAGAAAAGATGCGGGAAGTTTGCATTGTTTGCCGCAGGGCATGGCGCCGGCGGCGGCCCGGCCCGATTTGAGGAAATTTTTAACTGATGTTGCAGATGGGACGCAGCCAAAAGAATTCAGTGCTTCGCGAAGGCACGGCGGCGTGACGTACCGCAGGTTTCCAAACCTGCTTCCGGGCCGGAGGCCCGCGACCAGACTCATGCCCGAAAACGAGCCCGCAGCCAATCGTGAGCGTTGAAGCAGACTTGGAAGTCTGCGGTACGTCAGAGCCGCCGGCGCGGCAGCGCCAACGTACCGCAGGTTTCCAAACCTGCTTCGGGCCGGAGGCCCGCGAAAAGCCAGACCCGCAAACCAGCCCGCAACCAATCGTGAGCCCTGAAGCAGACTTGGAAGTCTGCGGTACGTCAGGCCGCCGGCGCGGCAGCACACCGCCCGCCCGCGGGCGCACCGGTCTTTGTCAGCCGCTTTTTGGGGAAGGGGACGCATCAAGGTTGCCGGTCCGGGTCGGGGCCGTCCGCCTTCCGCGTTTTTGTCCTCCATGCGCGCGGGGTTTCGCCGGTTTTGCGTTGAAAGGCGCGGGCGAAATGGAACCGGCTGGCGAACCCGCACTCCGCCGCGACGGCCTCGGTCTTCGCGTTCGTCGTGGCCAGCAGCAGCCGCGCGTGGGCGAGGCGCAGGCGCATCAGTTCGCCGCTGAGCGTGCGCCCGGTCTGCTCGCGGAAACGCGCCTGCAATCTCCGCAACGGCGCCCCGGCGTGCGCGGCCGCGTCGCCCACCCGGATGGCCGAGCGGAAGTGCGCGCGCAAAAACCCGAGCGCGCCCGCCACCCGCAAATCGCGCACCGGCAGCGTGTCGGTCGAGCGGCGCGCGGTCACGCCCTGCACCGGGATGACCACGGGCGCGCGCGGCGCGGCGCGCCCGTCCATCAGCCGGTCGAGGACGGCGGCGGCGGTGAGGCCGAGTTGCTCGTAGTTGCAGTTCACGCTGCTGAGCGGCACCGGGTTGAAACGGCAGAGGATTTCCGTGTCGTCCACGCCGACCACCGCCAGCTCCTCGGGCACGCGCCGCCCGGCGTGCAGGCACGCGTGGATGACCGCGACGGCGTTGATGTCGTTGGCCGCCATGAGACCCATCGGCGCGGGCAGGCGCGGGAGGCGGCGGGCGAGGGTGCGAAACGGCAGCTCGGCAAACTCCGCCCCCGCCTCGCGCGCGCACCGCGCAAACGCGTCGCTGCGCCGGCGCTCGATCGGGTTTTCGTCAAAGAGCACGTAGCCGAGGCTCCGAAAGCCGAGCCCCAGCAGGTGCCGCGCGGCGCAACGCCCGACCTCTTCGTGGCTGATGACCACGCGCGCGTCGCCGCACGCCCGCCCGAGCGGCTGGAGGCTCACGCCCGGCACGCCCGCGCGCTCCATGAAACGCACCAGCGGGCGCAGCGGCGCGGTCACGCCGGGGTTGGCGATGATGCCGTCGCCGCGCCAGCGCCGCAGGTCGGGCAGCTTGTGCGTCCAGCGCATTTCGCAATCGAGGATCCAGCCCCGCTCCGCCGCGTAGCGCGCCACGCCTTCCATCACGCGATCCTCCCACCAATACATGGCGAGCAGCACGCGGCGGCGTCCGGCGGCGGGCTTCCGCGCGGTTTCCCGCGGGGCGGGCCGCGTGGTATTTCGCTGGGCCTTCCGCGCGGTATTTCGCGGGGTGTTTCGGGCTGCTTTTCGGGTGGTTTTCCGGGTTCCGGGCATCCGCGCAAAATGGCACATTTTTGGCCGCGGAAAAGCACCTTTTGCGTCTGGTTTGCCCGGTGGAAAACCGGCATGGTCGCGGGATGCGTTTTCCGTTCCACCATCCTCTTCTTCTCGCCGCCGCGCTGTCCGCCGCCGGCGGCGCCGCCTTCTCCGCCGCCGCCTCCGCCACTGCCGCCTCCTCCGCCACTGCCGCCGCCGCCGCCGCGCCGCCGGCGCGCGACGTTTTCAACTTCAACCTCGACTGGCGCCTGCACACCGGCGACCCGGCGGGCGCGCAGACGCCGGACTTCGACGACCGCGCGTGGAAGCGCGTCACGCTGCCGCGCGCGTGGAACGAGGACGACGCGTTCAGGCGCGACATCCGCGACCACTCGACCGGCGTCGCGTGGTATCGGAAAACCTTCACGCTCCCGCCCGGCAGCGAGGGGAAAAAGGTGTTTGCCGAGTTCGAGGGCGTGCGGCAGGCGGGCGAGTTTTTCATCAACGGCCGCGCCGTCGGCCTCAGTGAGAACGGCGTGATGGCGGTCGGCCTCGACCTCACCGACTTCGTGCATCCGCCCGGCCGGCCCAACGTCCTCGCCGTGCGCACCGACAACGACTGGGACTACCGCGAGCGCGCCACCGGCCAGCGTTACCAGTGGGCCGACAAAAACTTCAACGCCAACTACGGCGGCCTCACCAAAAACGCGCGCCTGCACATCACCGGAAAACTCTACCAGACGCTGCCGCTTTTCTCGAACCTCGGCACGACCGGCGTGTATGTTTACGCGACCGGCCACGATGTCGCGCGCGGCGCGGCCACGCTCACCGCCGAGTCCGAGGTGCGCAACGAAACCGCCGCCCCGCAGGCCGTCGCGTATCGCGTGTCCGTCGCCGACATGGACGGCCGCGTGGTCGCGGTCTTCGGCAGCACCGACGCCGACGCCGGGGGATTTTCGATTCCCGCCACGCTCGCGCCGGGCGAAACGAAAACCCTGCGCGCCTCGCGCCGCGTCGAGGGCCTGCATTTCTGGAGCTGGGGCTACGGTTATCTCTACACGGTGACGACCGAGCTGCTCGTTGACGGGCGGGTGGTGGACCGCGTCGCCACGCGCACGGGGTTTCGCAAGACGGATTTTTCGCGCGGCCTCATCACGCTCAACGACCGCGTGCTCCAGGTGAAAGGCTACGCGCAGCGCACCTCGAACGAGTGGCCCGCGCTCGGCCTGTCCGTGCCGCCGTGGCTGAGCGATTTCAGCAACGGCCTCATCGTCGAGGGCAACGGCAGCCTCGTGCGCTGGATGCACGTCACGCCGTGGAAACAGGACGTCGAGTCGTGCGACCGCGCCGGCCTCATCCAGGCCATGCCCGCCGGCGACGCCGAGCGCGATCCCGACGGCCGCCGCTGGGGCCAGCGCGTCGAGCTCATGCGCGACGCCATCATCTACAACCGCAACAACCCCGGCATCCTTTTCTACGAGTGCGGCAACCGCGGCATCAGCGAGGGGCACATGCGCGAGATGAAGGCGCTCCGCGACGCCTACGACCCGCACGGGGGCCGCGCCATCGGCTCGCGCGAAATGCTCGCCAGCCGCGCGGCCGAATACGGCGGCGAGATGCTCTACGTCAACAAAAGCGCGCGCCTCCCGTTCTGGGCCACCGAGTATTCGCGCGACGAGGGCCTGCGCAAATACTGGGACGAGTTTTCCCCGCCGTATCACCGGGACGGCGACGGCCCGCCCTACCGCGGCAAACCCGCGCCCGAATACAACCGCAACCAGGACTCGCACGCCATCGAGAACGTCGCGCGCTGGTTCGACTACTGGCGCGAGCGCCCCGGCACCGGCTCGCGCGTGAGCAGCGGCGGCGTGAACATCATCTTTTCCGATTCCAACACCCACCATCGCGGCGGGGAAAACTACCGCCGCAGCGGCGAGGTCGATGCCATGCGCATCCCGAAGGACGGCTTCTTCGCGCACCAGGTCATGTGGGACGGCTGGGTGGACGTGGAGCGCCCGCGCATCCACGTGCTCGGCCATTGGAACTACGCGCCCGGCGTGGTGAAGAGCGTCCGCGCCGTGTCGTCCGCCGACGAGGTGGAGTTTTTCCTCAACGGACGCCCGCTCGGGCGCGGCGCGCAGAGCCGGCGTTTTCTGTTCACGCTCGAAAACGTCGCGTGGGAGCCGGGCGAGTTGCGCGCGGTCGGCTATGCGAGGCGCCGCGACGGCGCGCGCGGGCAGGTTTGCGAAACCGCGCGCATCACCGCCGGCGAACCCGCCGCCCTGCGCCTGCGCGCCATGACGGGCCCGGCCGGCTTCAAGGCCGACGGCGCCGACGTGGCGCTCGTCGAGTTCGAGGTCGTCGATGCGCGGGGCCGCCGCTGCCCCGCCGCGCTCAACCCCGTGACCTTCGCGCTCGACGGCCCCGCCGAATGGCGCGGCGGCATCGCGCAAGGCCCGGGCAACCACATCCTCGACACCACGCTGCCCGTCGAGTGCGGCGTGAACCGCGTGCTCGTGCGCTCCACCCGCGAGGCCGGCGTCATCACGCTGCGCGCCGCCTCGCCGGGCTTGCGCGCCGCCGCCGTGGAACTCGTCACGACCGCCGTCGCCGCCGACGCGGGCGGGCTCTCGCGCGCGCTGCCGGCGGACGGCCTGCCGTCGTATCTGAAGCGCGGCCCGACGCCCGCCACGCCGTCGTTCACGCCCGCGCGCATCGCCGTGCCCATCCAAAACGCCACCGCCGGCGCCAACGCCGGGGAGGCGTGGGCGGCGTTCGACGACGACGAGACCACCCGCTGGAGAAACGACGGCGCCATCGAAACGGCCTGGCTCACCTGCACGCTCGCCCGCCCCGCCGTGCCCGGCGAACTGACCATGAAACTCACCGGCTGGCGCCGGCAGACCTACCCGCTGGTCGTGCTCGTTGACGGCCGGGAAGTCTGGCGCGGCGAAACCGAATGCAGCCTGGGCTACATCACCCTCCCGCTCAAACCCGTGCGGGGCCGCGAACTCACGCTCAAGCTCGCCGGCGCCGGCGGTTCCGCGGATGCGTTTGGCATCACCGAACTCGAAACGCCGCCGCCCGGGGCAATCCCCGACCCCGGCTCCGTGCAAGTCCGCCCCGGCGTGCTCAGCATCATCGAGCTGGAATGCTACGAGACCATCGAACCCTCACCGTAGGGGCGTCGCCTGCGCCG
>JAITDF010000390.1 GCA_031282705.1 Opitutaceae bacterium
CCCGACGCCTCGCAATCCGGCGACGGAACCATTTTTGTCACATGGGACCACGACCGCTACAAGGCGGCGGAAATCTGCGCCGCCAGAATCACCGAAGCCGATATTCTGGCCGGAAAACTCGTCACCAAGGGCTCCGTTCCAAGCGTGGTCGTCAACCGTGGCGCCGGCAAAAAACCAAACATTTAATTTAGCCACAGATGAACACAGACAAACACAGATTCAAACCTTGTTTTTAAAGTTTTCATCCGTGGCCATCTGTGGTTAAATTAAAACGAATCTGTAAACTCACCACAAAGGCGTGAGGAATCATATCATAAACAAATTTCCCTCTTTGTGTTCTTTGCGCCTTTGTGGTGAGACAAAAAGCAGGCTTCAAAATCGATTATGAACCAGCATCAGCCCCGTCGCTCCCGTCAAGTCATGGCCCTCGCCGCCGGCTTCTGCGCCGCCATCCTGTCCGGCGCGTTCCCCGCAAACGCCCGGGCCGCCTCCGCGGACATCCGCATCAATGTCAACCAGCCGGCGGTGACGCTCAGCCCGCTTCTCTACGGTCTCTTTTTCGAGGACGTAAATTATGGTGCGGACGGCGGGTTGTATGCCGAGCTGGTCCAGAACCGTTCGTTTGAATACCATGCCTATGATTACGGCAAGACCGCCGTGTCCGGCAAAGGTCCGCTTTTCTCATGGGATAAAATCGAACGCGAGGGCGCGAGGGTGGACATCGCGGTCGCGGGCACACAGCCGCTCAACGGCAACAACCCGCATTACCTCGAAGTCAGGATAACCCGGCCCGGCGAGGCCGGCGTGAGCAACGGCGGCTTCGGGGGCATCCCCATCGACGCCGGCTCGGGTTATGATTTCTCCGCGTTTGCGCGCACGGTCGGGGACTGGGAGGGCGCGGCGGCGCTCACCGTCTCGCTCGAACTGCCCGGCGGCGAATCCGCCGGCTCCGTGACGCTCGACGGCATCGGCGCGCGGTGGGGAAAATTCTCCGGCGTCATCACCGCCTCGAAAAGCGCCGATGATGCGAAGCTCGTCGTGACCGCGCCCGGGCGGGGCACGCTGGCCCTCGACATGGTTTCGCTCTTCCCGCGGGACACCTGGGCCGGGCGGAAAAACGGCCTCCGCAAGGACCTCGTGCAGGCGATGAAGGAGCTGAATCCGAAGTTTTTCCGCTTCCCCGGCGGCTGCATTGTGCACGGGCAGGGGCTGAAGAATGCATATAATTGGAAGGACAGCGTCGGCCCGGTCGAGGAGCGCAAGCCGGATTTCAATCTCTGGGGGTATCATCAAACCCGCGGGCTTGGTTATTATGAATACTTTTTGCTTTGCGAGGACCTCGGCATGGTGGCGCTGCCCGTCGTCCCCGTCGGCGTTTCCTGCGGGTCGCGCGGCATGGAATGCGTGCCGATGGACCGGATTCAGCCGCATATTCAGGATGTGCTCGACCTCATCGAGTTCGCCAACGGCCCGGCGGACGGCAAATGGGGCGCCGTGCGCGCGGGGATGGGGCATCCCGCGCCGTTCAACATGGAATACATCTGCCTCGGCAACGAGGAGAGCGACACGCCGGAGGTGCGCGAACGCCTCCCGCTTTTCTTCGAGGCAATCCGCGCGAAGCATCCCGGAATAAAAATCATCGGCACATCCGGGCTTACTTCCAACATTCCGCTTTATAATCTCATGACGGAGTTGAAAGCATACAGTTCCGACGAACATTATTACGAATCCCCCGAGTGGTTCATCAGCCACCGGCATCGCTTTGACAGGTTCGACCGGGCCAAGCCGAAAATCTTCATCGGCGAGTATGCCTCGTGGGGCAACAACAGTCTCTACACGGCCGTCGCCGAGGCCGCCTATCTCACCGGCGTCGAGCGCAACGGCGACATGGTTGACATGACCTGCTACGCGCCGCTCTTCGCCCGCGCCGATGTTGACGGCTGGCGCCCCGACCTGATTTTTTTCGACAACCGCCGCGTGCTGCGCACACCGAATTATTATGTGCAACAGCTCTTCGCGCAAAACAAGGGCGACGTTTGTCTCGCCAGCACGAGCGAGGTGAAAGACGCATGGCGTCCGGGGCCTGTTGACGGCGCGGTCGGCATCGGCTCGGTGAATGCCGCCATCGAAGTCGCGGAGCTGGCCGTGAACGGGCGCAAACTCGACCCCTCCGGCTGGAAAATAGTCAAGGGTGACTTTCAAATGAAAAATGGCAGCTACGTGCAGTCCGACATCAGCGAAGGGCGCGCGATGAGCCTGGGGAACGAAATTTTTTCGGGCAAATCCCTCACTTATACAGTCCGGGGCCGCCGGACCTCCGGAAACGGGGGGTTTATTGTTATTCGCTTCGGCGCCGACAAGGACGGCAACGGCGGCTGGCGGTGGAGCATTGGCAGAAGAGTCAACACGCGCCACACCCTTGAGCTGCTCACCGCCGGCGGCAATTCCCGCATGGTTGTCGCGCAACGAAACGGCTCCCTCACCGAGGGCTGGCATGACATCAAGGTCGTCATGACGCCCGGACGGGTGGAATGCTTTCTCGACGGGGAGCGCATTCACGCCTACAAAGTCCCGCCGGTGCCGCCCGGCATCGCCTCGGCCTATGACAGGGCCGCCGGCGAGGTTATTGTCAAACTGGTGAACCCGAGTCCCGCGCCCGTAGCCGCGCGCATCACGCTTGCCGGTGCGCGACACGTCGCCCCGCGGGGCCGGATTATCTCGCTCGCCGGGGACGGGGACGCGGTGAATATAATCGGTGAACCGGAAAACATAAAACCGGTGACGGGCGAAATCGCCGTCGCGCCGGAGTTCACCCATCGCATCCCGCCGATGTCCGTCGAGTTCATCCGCGTGAAGGCGGAACAAGAACATGTTCCTGAATAATGCCAAACCCATTTGGTTATCATAAAAATGAATGTTTTCTAATTATGAAAAGCCCAAAGCCGGCCTGTTTATAAAACCATTTCCCCTTTCGCCCATGAATATGACAACACACATCACCCGGACAACCCGCGCCCTGCGCGCACTGCGCGCGGCGGCGGCGGGTTTTATCATGACAGCATCGCTCGCCGCCGCCCCCGCCGGCGAGGATCCCGCCCACTGGCGGCTTTCCGAAACGCCCGCGACGGTTATTATAAACCCGGCCGGCGACCTCGCCACAGGGCGCGCCTACCAGGGCACGCCCAACATCGTCGCCTCCGCCACAGGCCGGCGCGTTTTTGCCATTTGGTATGGCAACGGCGCCGATGACGACGACCACAAGGGGCAGGGACACGCATGGGAATGCACCGACAACTACGTCATGGCCGCCTACGGCGACGCCAGGCTCGACTTTGGCAACAATCGCGTCCGCATCGTCATCCGCTCGCCGCACAAGCGCCTCGTCCGTTGCTTCGACCCCTGCGGCTGGCGCGAACCGTCGGGCCGCGTCTGGCTCGCCTGGTGCCAGAGCACCGGCGAATATGATTTCCACTGCCGCTATTTTGAAAAGAAAAACGCCCAATGGAGCCGCCACGGTTCGACGTGGGGAATATACACGGACGATCCCGACGCCCCCGAGCCGAAATGGTCCGCCCCGCGCCGGCTTTTCGACGGCAACATGATCAACGACCCCACCTTCCTCAAGGACGGCACCGGCCTCTATCCCGTCTGCCAGTTCATCATGAAGGACATCCAGGACATGCACTCGATGAAGGAGGGCGCCGGCGCGTGGATTTCCAGGGACGGCTTCAACTTCGAGCAGATTGGCAACATCCGCTTTCCCGACTCCCGTTACGCCGAGCACATGTTTGTCGAAAAAAATGACGGCTCGATTTGGTGCGTCGGCCGCCGCGAACCGGGCGAGATGCGGCTTCAACGCTGGAGCAACGCCCAAAAAAGGTTCATCAATCTCTTCAAGCCCACCGACGGCATTGTGGAGGCGGTTTCCACCGACGGCGGCCGCACCTTCGGCCCCTCCACGTTTTCCAAAATCCCCGGCATCGGCTCGCGCACCTACATCGCCCGCCTCAAGTCCGGCAACCTGCTTCTCATGAAAAGCTGGGCCAACGACGAACTCTGGCTCGCCGGCAAGCCCAAGTTCGGCGACGGCCCGAAGCCGCAGCGCCGCGCCGTGGTCGCCTACATTTCCAAGGACGACGGCAAATCCTGGGAGGGCGGTTATTATTTGTTTGATGTCCGCAAAACCACCGTCCCCACGGACAAGAAATTCACGCAGTATCCCGACGGCTCGCAGGCCGTCACCGGGGAAAACGACGGCTTTATATACATAATATGGGATTATTCCCGTTTCGATGAGCCGGAAATCCACGCCGCCAAGCTGACCGAGGATGACATCCTTGCCGGCAAAATTGTAACAAAAGGCTCCATTGCCGACGCCATTGTCAACAAAGGGCCGAAAACGGAAAAACCACCCGCGGAGATTTGATGACGCGCAGATGCATCCAATGCAATCCGCGTCCACTGCCGCCCATTCGCGGTTGGGATAAAATCAACCATTAAATTAAACCACGGATGAGCACGGATAAACACGGATTCAAGCAATTGTTTTGAAGGTTTTATCCCTGCCCGTCCGTGCCCATCTGTAGTTTGATAGAAACGGCCCTTTACCGTCCACCATGGGCAAGTTGAAAACAATATGGCATATGCACATGGCAAATGATGAATGGCCATTTTTAAAAACCGGAACCATTCTTATACCCCCCCCTCGAAATATTACTCATTGACCATTAATTTTTTCCACCATGCGTCCCCGCCGACTCCGTCATTATTCATTATTCATTTTTACGTTAATGCTCTGCGCGCTCCGTGCGGCGGCGCAAGCACCCGGGCTTGATGTTTTCCCGCATGACGACGCCCCCGGCCAAATCGCGATCTTCAAGCCGGGCGCGCGCCTCTTCACGAACCGCGACTACAAGCTCGCGAAACCGCCCGCCGCGCTCGACGGCATGAGATTCCTCCGCGTTCCCATCGAAGGGATGGAAATCTTCTGCGCCACACCCGGCGAAATTTTTGTGCTCACGCCGGTCAAAATGCCAGGCGCCGCATCCCAGGCGACAAGGCTGCTTGCGCTCGGTTTCACCGAGGACACGCACACCGGGGCCTTTCAATTGTATGGATCCGATAAAAAAAACAGCGTGTCGCTCTATCGCAAGACGCTCAAGCCGGGCGAGAGACTGAAACTCGGCAAGTGGTGCATCGTGCTCGGCCCCGGCAAGGCGACCTTCAATCGCGCCGACGTGCCCGGGACGCGCCCGCCCGAGCTTCTCTACAACGGCATCATGCTTCCGGAAATCTGGCCCCCCCGCGACATGCCCAAAGATCGCTCCGTGAAAGCCGTCCCCTACCTGAAAAACATACCTGGAAAGCTGCCCATCGACGTCGGGCGCCAGCTTTTCGTTGACGATTTCCTCATCGAATCGACAACCCTCGAACGCCGTTTCCATTACCCGAAAAAATATGAGGGAAACCCCGTCCTGAAACCCGAGACAGAACTCGAGCTTGACGGCGGCGACCGGCCCTGCGCGACCTTGTTTAACGACGGTGTTGTTTTCGACCCCAAGGACAAACTGTTCAAAATCTGGTATCACGCAGGCATGGATAACGGAACAGGCTACGCTGTGAGCCGGGACGGAATCCAATGGACAAGGCCCTGCCTCGACATCGACCCCGGGACAAACCGCGTGCTCGCCAAGCATGAGGGCCGGCGCGACGGCACCTCCGTCTTTCTCGACCACGACGAGACAAGCCCCGCCCGGCGCTTCAAGATGTTTCTTTTCGAAAGGCCGGAGGAAAAATTTGGCGGCCAGATACTCACGTCACCCGATGGAATTCATTGGACCGTCGCCGCACGCCTCACCTCCAATCTCTTCGACACCAGCGATAACACGACCATCTTCTACAATCCTTTCCGCAAAAAATGGGTCTATAGCGTCCGGACATACATGACGTTGGATGGCGTGCCGAACCAGCGCACGCGCGGCTATCGCGAATGCGACGACCTGATCGCCGGCGCGACATGGAAAAGGAACGAATGCGTCCACTGGGCCTCGACCGATAAAAAAGACCTTCCCGACCCCTGGGTGCTCGCCAAGCGCCCGGATGCGGCGACTCTTGCAAATCAGCCAAAAACCGCCGCCGGCGCCGCCTTCCTCAAAAAGCACGCCCTCACGCGATACGGCGACCCCACGCAACTCTACAACCTCGACGCCGCCCCGTATGAAAGCCTGATGATAGGCGTCTTCTCGGTGTTTTACGGCCCGGAAAATTCCATCAGCGAGGAGCTGAAAAGACCCAAGTGCACGGAGCTGCAAATCGCCTATAGCCGCGATGGCTTCCATTGGGACCGCCCTGACCGCACGGCATTCATCCCGGCAACAAGGAAAACAGGCGACTGGGATTTCAACTACCTGCACATTGCCTCGACGGTTTGCACGGTTTTTGCGGACCGGATTGTTTTCTACTATGGCGCATGGTCGGGCGACAGCCCCAAGCGCGGCTCCTACATGTATTCCGGCGGCGCGACCGGCATTGCGACCTTGCGCCGCGATGGCTTCGCTTCGATGTCGGCCACCTCCAAGCCTGGAGTGTTGACGACGCGCCCCGTCGTCTTCACCGGCCAATTCCCATTCGTCAACGTTGACACGCAAGGCGGAACTCTGGCCGTCGAAATCCTGGATGAAAAAGGCGAAGTCATGCCGGCCTTTTCCAAGGGGAATTTTACCCCGATTCGCGGTGACACCGTCAAGCAGGCGATGACGTGGAAAGGAACCCCCGGCCTGGCAACGCTGGCCGGCAAGCCGGTCCGTTTCCGATTCCACCTCGACAAAGGCGACCTGTATGCCTTCTGGGTCAGCCCCGTCGCGAACGGCGCCAGCCAGGGCTGCGTCGCCGCCGGCAGCCCCGACTATCCCGGCCCCGCCGACAAATAACCCTCCGCCCCCTCTCTTTCCTGAAAGAATGCCAAAATCAGGCGTAAGGGACAAAATGGTGCAGGATTCAGGCATATATCATTTTTCAATGAGTTTGTGATACAAGAGTATCATCATTACCTTCCTCGCCTGCAAAGCCCCAACACCATCAAACTCCTCGACGGCTGTTTCTCAGAGCTTAAGAACAAGCTGTGCAACTGCAACGGACTTTCCCTTGGGCACAACTGCTGTCTTATCTTTCGCTCCCTCTTGGGGGCAACAGGAAGTGATGTCACCGCCGGAGTCTTTCTCTTTATTCTTTCCTCTTTATCCTGTCAGGCTTCCC
>JAITDF010000492.1 GCA_031282705.1 Opitutaceae bacterium
GCGGCAGCGCCATGTACCGCAGGTTTCCAAACCTGCTCCGGGCCGGAGGCCCGCAAACAGATGTGCGCACCGGAGCAGACTTGGTTTCGAGCGGAGCGAGAAGATTGACAACCTGCGGCGGGACGTCCGGCGTGGGTTTGCCCCGTATGGGCATGATATGGGCAGCACGGCGTTTCAACGCCGTGTTTGGGTTGCTCACAAAACCGCGTCCCGTAGGGATGCAACCGGGCGGTTGCGTCCCTACGGGACGCGGGTATTACGGGGCGTGGTCACGGGGCTGAAGCCCCGTGCCACCCCTATCATGCTCCTACGGGGCAAACCGATGCCGCCAGTCTGCGATACGACAGCGCCGCATCCCATCAGGCGAGTTTTTCGAGGTCGAGCCAGCGGCGTTTTTCGCTGGATTCGAGGCCTTTTTCGGCGAGTTGCACGCCCTTGGCGCCTTCGAGGAGCGTCCAGCGGAAGGGGGTGCCGAGGACGACGTGCTTGAGGAAGAGTTCCCATTGGACTTTGAAGGCGTTCTCAAAGGTCGTGTAGTCGGGCATCTTCTGCCAGCCTTCAAAGAAGGGGATGGGTTGCGGGATGTCGGGGTTCCAGACCGGGCGCGGGGTCGCCTCGGCGCGCTGGGTCCAGCAGTCGCGCAGGCCGGCGACGGCGCTGCCTTTGACGCCGTCCACTTGCAGGGTGAGGAGGTCGTCGCGGCGGACGCGCACGCACCAGGAGGAGTTGAAGTGGAGGAGGATGCCCTGGTCGGTCTTGAAGGTGGCGTAGGCGGAGTCGTCGGCGGTGCAGGCGTAGCGGGCGCCTTTTTCGTCGATGCGTTCGGGGATGTGCGTGGCGGTGTGGCAGGAGACGCCGGTGACGTTGCCGAAGAGGTTGTCGATGACGTAGCGCCAGTGGCAGAGCATGTCGATGGCCATGCCGCCGCCGTCTTCCTTGCGGTAGTTCCAGGAGGGGCGTTGCGCGGGCTGGAGGCCGCCTTCAAAGACCCAGTAGCCGAACTCGCCGCGCACGGAGAGGATTTTTCCGAAAAAGCCGGAGTCGATGAGGAGTTTCAGTTTTTGGAGGCCGGGGAGCCAGAGTTTGTCCTGCACGACGCCGTTTTTCAGGCCGGCGGCGGCGGCTTCCTTGTAGAGGGCGAGCGCGGTGGCGGTGTCAACGGCGGTGGGTTTTTCGCAGTAGATGGCTTTTTTGGCGGCGATGGCTTTGCGGACGCCTTCGGCGCGGCGGTCCGTGGTCTGGGCGTCGAAGTAGATTTGGGTGGCGGGGTCGCGGAGCGCGGCGTCGAGGTCGGTGCTGACGCGGGCGGCGTCGATGCCGTGGGCGCGGGCGAGGGCGCTGAGTTTGTCGTGGTTGCGTCCGACGAGGAGCGGGTCGGGCATGATGACGCCGCCGTCGGGGAGGCGCACGCCGCCTTGCGCGCGGATGGCGAGGATGGAGCGGACGAGGTGCTGGTTGGTGCCCATGCGCCCGGTGACGCCGTTCATGATGATGCCGATGTGGTGTGTTTTCATAGGGAGTTTAAGTCGGAAGTTTAAGTTTAAGTTTGAGTTTAAGGGGGCCTCTAAAAATTCAGTTTTTAACCGCGAAAGGACGCGAAAAGACGCGAAATATCAAACAGGAGAAAGCTGGATAATTTGTTTAAGAAAAACACTTGTTGGAAATTTCGCGGTTTTCGCGGTTTGTTTGTTTTTTATTTTTTATAAGTTCCCTTAAATTTCGGAGGGGAGGTCAGAGCACGTGGTCGCGGTAGGCGGTGATGATGTTTTTTAAAAACTGGCGCTGGTCGGCGGCCCAGAGTCGGGTGGAGAAGATTTCGACTTCGATGGGGCCGGTGTAGCCGGTGCGGTTGACCCAGGCGGTGATTTCGCGCAGGGGGATGACGCCTTCGCCCATGAGGCCGCGGTCGTTGAGGAAATCGGTGGTGGGGACGCGCCAGTCGCAGACGTGGTAGGCGAGGAGGAGGTTTTCGCGGGCGGCGAGGGTGAGCTGGTTTTCGAGGTCGTCGTCCCACCAGATGTGGTAGGTGTCGGCGGCGATGCCGACGTGCGGTGAGGCGAGGGCGCGGCACAGGGCGCGGGCCTGGGCCATGGTGTTCACGGCGGAGCGGTCGCCGGCATACATGGGGTGCAGGGGCTCGATGGCGAGTTTCACGGCGGCGGCGGCGGCGTGGGGGAGGAGCGCGGCGATGCCGTCGGCGATTTGTTTGCGGGACTCGGCGAGGGGCCGGCCGGGGGCGGCGCCGCAGACGAGGACGACGTGGGGCGCGCCGAGCGCGGCGGCCTCGTCGATGCAGCGGCGGTTTTCGTCGATGGCCCGGGCGCGGCCGGCGGCGTCGGGCGCGGGAAAAAATCCTCCGCGGCAGAGTGAGGTGACGGAGAGGCCGTGGTCGCGGATGAGCCTGCCGGCGGCGGCGGGGGTGTGCGGCGCGATGGCGTCGCGCCAGACGGTGATGTGGCGCACGCCGGCGGCGGCGTAGTTGCGCGCGGCCTCGGCAAGGGGCCAGGGTTTTGTCGTGATGGTGTGGATGCAGAGGCGGTGCATGTTTTTATAAAGTTTGAGTTTAAGTCGGGCGCGGCTGCGCCGGTTTTTACTATCGTCCTCGTTCTCTTACTCGTTTCCGCTCTCTTTATCCTTATCTTTATCTTTCCTCTTTATCTTTATTCTTTATTATTTTTCCTCCCTCTTGCTCCTCTGCTGGACAAGGGCCGTGCGGGCGAAAGAGGAAGGATAAAGAGAAAGAATAAAGGGCACTTTGAAAAATTAACTTTTGGCCAGAAACGATAATAATAATGGCAACATTGGAAAAAAATTCACGGGAAAGGATGTTTGTTTTCTTGTTTGGTTCCCTTTTTTTGGCACCCG
>JAITDF010000494.1 GCA_031282705.1 Opitutaceae bacterium
CCGGCAAAATCAACCTCTACGCCGGCCGCCTCTGCGTCCACCCCAACATCCCCCAGTCCGAGGCCGTTGACCGCCTCATCGCCCTCATCAAACAACACGGCAAATGGCACCCCCCGCCCCCCGCCGCCCCGCCCGGGACTGAAACGCCGCCGCCCCTTCGGGGCTGAAAAGGTCAACCACTGCCTCCGCTTCGCGGAAGCGCGATGGAAAATCCATTCAAAATGGCGGGGAACCTTTTTTCTTGTTGAGCGCGGCGGTGAACCAGTCGCCGCCGAGGCTCCGGCTGGAATCGCGGCGCGGCGCTCCGCCGCCGGGGCTGTTTCCTCCGGTGCGCCGGTCTCCGCGAAATCCCCCGCCGCCGCCCCCGCTGCCTCCGGTGCCGCCCTTGCCGGCGGTGCCGCCGCCGGCGCCCCCGCCGCCGCCGGCGGCGCGGACCACCGGCTCGGGGTTGCTGCGCAGGGAGAGGGCGATGCGGCCGCGCGCGAGGTCCAGCTCGATCACCGTCACCATGACGCGTTGGGAGACTTTCACGATTTCGGCGGGGTCTTTCACGTAGGTGTCGGCCAGCTGGCTGATGTGGACAAGGCCGTCCTGGTGCACGCCGATGTCAACAAACGCGCCGAAGGCCGTGACGTTGGTCACGATGCCGGGGAGTCTCATGCCGGGGCGCAGGTCTTCTGGGCGGTTCACGCCGTCGGCAAAGGCGAAGGTTTCAAATTTCCGGCGCGGGTCGCGACCGGGTTTCGCGAGTTCGGCAAGGATGTCGTTGAGCGTGGGCAGGCCGGCTTCGGGCGTGACGTAGGCTTCGAGTTTGATTTTGCGGCGGAGTTTTTCGTCGCGCATGAGGTCGGCGACGCCGGCGCCGGCGCCGAGGTCGGCGGCCATTTTCTCGACGAGCGCGTAGCGTTCGGGGTGGACGGCGGAGGCGTCGAGCGGGTTGGCGGCGTCGCGGATGCGCAGGAAGCCGGCGGCCTGTTCGTAGGCTTTGGGGCCGAGGCGGGGGACGGCGAGGAGTTCGGCGCGGGTTTTGAAGGGGCCGTTTTTGTCGCGGTGGGCGACGATGCTGGCGGCGATGCCGGTGTTCAGGCCGGAGACGTAGGAGAGGAGCTGGCGGGAGGCGGTGTTCACTTCGACGCCGACGGCGTTGACCGAGGAGACGACGGTGTCGTCGAGGGCGCGTTTGAGGGCGTGCTGGTCAACGTCGTGCTGGTATTGGCCGACGCCGATGGACTTGGGGTCGAGTTTCACGAGTTCGGCGAGCGGGTCCATGAGGCGGCGGCCGATGGAGACGGCGCCGCGCACGGTGAGGTCGTGGCCGGGGAATTCCTCGCGGGCCGCTTCGCTGGCGGAGTAGATGGAGGCGCCGGATTCGTTGACCATGACGATGGGGAGCGCGCGGGGGAGCGCGAGGGAGCGGATGAAGCCTTCGGTCTCGCGGCCGGCGGTGCCGTTGCCGATGGCGATGGCTTCGATTTTGAAAAAGTCCACGAAGCCGGCGATTTTTTCGCGGGCCTCGTCGGTGCGGGAGGCGCCCTGGTCGGGGTAAACGACGTCGTTGTGGAGGAGTTTGCCCTGGCGGTCGAGGATGACGACTTTGCAGCCGGTGCGGAAGCCGGGGTCGATGGCGAGGGTGTTTTTCTGGCCGAGGGGCGGGGCGAGGAGGAGTTCGCGGAGGTTTTCGGCAAAGACTTTGATGGCGGTCTCGTCGGCGCGTTTTTTGGATTCGAGGCGCATCTCGGTTTCCATCGCGGGGGCGAGGAGGCGTTTGAAGGCGTCGGCCAGGGCGAGGCGGACGTGGCGGGCGCAGGTGTCGGCGCCGGCGGCGGTGCCGCCGGCGGCGAGGGCGGTGGCGGCGGTGGCGGTGCCGGCAGCGGTGGCGGTGGTGCCGGCGGCGGTGGTGTCCGCGGGCGGGCTGTCCGCGCTTTTTTTGAGGTGGAGGGGTTCGATTTCGGCGAGCGCGGCGGTTTCGTCCACGGTGATGCGGAGCATGAGGACGAGTTCCTTTTCGCCGCGGCGCATGGCGAGGACGCGGTGGCTGGGGGCCTTGGCGAGGGGTTCGCTCCATTCAAAATAGTCCTTGAATTTCGCGCCTTCGGTTTCCTTGCCGCTGATGACTTTCGTGGAGATGAGGGCGGTGCCGTGGTAGAGGGCGCGGAGTTTTGCGCGGGTGGGCGCGTCGTCGCTGATGCGTTCGGCGATGATGTCGCGCGCGCCGGCGAGGGCTTCGTCGGCGGAGGCGATTTTTTGCGGGGTGTTTTTGCCGTCGTCGGGCGTGTAGTCGCGGTTCACATAGGCGGCGGCCTCGGCGGCGGGGTCGGTGGCGGGGTCTTGCGCGAGGAGGAGGTCGGCGAGGGGTTCGAGGCCTTTTTCGCGGGCGATGGCGGCGCGGGTGCGTTTTTTCGGGCGGAAGGGCAGGTAGATGTCCTCAAGGGCGTTGAGGGTGGCGGCGTCGGCGATTTTTTGGGCGAGGCCGTCGGTGAGGAGGTTGCGTTCCTTGAGCGAGGCGGTGATGGAGGCGCGGCGTTCGTCGAGGGCGGCGAGTTGCTCGGAGCGGTCGCGGATGGCGGTGATCTGCACTTCGTCGAGCTCGCCGGTGGCCTCCTTGCGGTAGCGGGCGATGAAGGGCACGGTGGCGCCTTCGGCGAGGAGTTGCGCGGTGGTCGCGACTTGGTGGACTTTCAGGCCGAGTTCCTGGGTGATGCGGAGGACGTGGTCGGGATTAAGCGTCATGGAAAAACGGAGGGAGGAAGGAAAAAAGTGGCGGGCGGCGAGTCGTGAGCGGCGGGTGGCGGGCGGCGGATGGCGGGAGGCGGTCAGGTGTCGGAATGCGGGCTTTGGATTCCCAAAAGAAGCCCGCCATAGCAACGCGCCCGCCGCGGCGGGCAAGGTGATTTTTTCAACACCGGCGGGATTCCAAGGAAAGCCCCCCTCTGCGTTCCCGGCACCGAAAGCAAAAGCCCGGCCCTCCCATGTCTCCCATGACTCCCATTTCTCCCATGTCTCCCATCCCCCTGCCGCCATCCCCCGCCCCCCGCACGCGCGTGCCACCCCTTCCGCACGCGCATGCCATGGACCTGCACGCGCCCCCTCTCCGCCGCTCCGCGCCCCTTTCCACGCCGCCGCTCCCGCGCAACACCAGCCCCCGGCATCAGTGCTGAAACGGCGATTGCGCCGGGCGGACGCAAAAAGCGGAGCCGGTGCAGGCTTGGCGCGGATCGGGAGCCCCAGTGACCGATGTTACGCAAAGGCCGGCCTTTTTTTGGATTTTGGATTCTCGATTCTCGATTCTCGATTGGGAGCTGCCGCTCCGAATGGCGAAATGGAGCGGCAGCTCCCAATCGAGAATCGAGAATCCAAAATCCAAAAAAAGGCCGGCCTTTGCGTAACATCGG
>JAITDF010000531.1 GCA_031282705.1 Opitutaceae bacterium
CTTCGTCCGTGCCGTGGAACGATCCCGATAGCGTGGCCGCGATGGTGCATGATTTCACCGTGCCCGAGGCCGCCAAGACGCCCTACACCCACGACCGCACCACCACCAACGGCCTTTACACGCAGGCGCGCTTCAGCGTGCTCGACCCGCTGAAAGCGTGGCTCGGCATCCGCGTCAGCAACTATCACTCCACCTCCGTCAATTACTCTTGGGAGGAGACATCCATACAGAGGGAAACCGGCGAATCCACGCCCTACGCCGGCATCATATGGGATGCCACCAAGCACCTTTCCCTCTACGTCAGCTACGCGGACATCTTCAGGTCGCAGATCGGGCGGAAATTCAGCGGTGACGAAGATTCCCCTGACGCCGGGCTGGTTGACCCCAGCGTTGGCTGGCAGACCGAGTTTGGCGTGAAGGGCGAGTTTTTCGACAAACGCCTCAACGTCACCGCCGCCATCTTCCGCCTCGAGGACACCGGACGCTCCTATTATGCCGACACCTACGACGATATAGATTACTATTACAATGCCGGAAAGGTGCGCAACGATGGCGTCGAGTTTGAGGTCTCCGGCATGCCTTGGCCCGGCTACGAACTCACCGGCGGCTACACCTATCTGAACTCCGAGGTGCGCACCGGCTCGGCGAGCATGCAAGGCAAGCCGCTGAACGATCTGAACCCCAAGCACCAGTTCAAGCTCTGGGGTGTCCGCCGTTTCCCCTTCGGCCTGAGCGTCGGCGGCGGCTTCACTTGGATCAGCGCCCGGGCATGGAACAGGGCCACCTCGCCCGCCCTCTCGCAAGGCAGCTACTCGCTGGCGCACGCCTACGTAAACTACAGCGTCACCCAAAACCTCACCGTCAGCCTGAACGTGAACAACATCTATGACACGACCTACTACACGCGTTTCGGCGGCATGGGCACCATCGTCGGCGAGCCGCGCAATGTCACCCTCGGCTTCCGCTACGATTTCTAAGCCGCCGCGCCTTTGGCGCGCACGGGCGTTCTTTCCATAAAAAACTCGCAGCCCGCGCTGCGACAGCGCCGCGCAACATCGGCGATTGAAATTTTGGTTTTGAATTTTTAAAAGTTCTTTTCAAACCTCCCCTCCATCCAAGCCCAAGGGGTGCGGAAATGAAACCGCGCCCCAAGACAGGCCGGGATAAATCCATCCACCCATCAACATCAACCACCACCACACTCCTCATATGAGCCAGACCACCATAAAAATCACTGGAATGCGCTGCCCGGGCTGCTCCGGACGCGTCAAACGCACCGTCTCCGCCCTTCCCGGCGTCCGGCAGGCCGATGTCGTCCTTGAGACCGGCACCCTGACCGTTGACTACGATGAAACCCAGCTGGCGGACACCACGATATTCGCCGACACGGTAAAATCCCTCGGCTTCAAAATCGCCGGCGAGGCGGCCTGATCCCCGCAACGGCGACGGCAACGGCGGCGGCGGCGGCAATAAAACGGCGGCCGCCCCGCTTTTTTGCGTCCCCCAATGAGCCGACCCCGAGACGACACCCCGCGCGCGCCGGACGACGCCGCTCCGGACGACGCGGCCAAGGCCGGCCCGGGCCCGGCGTCCGAGTTCGCCTTGCTCTTGCGCACCACCGCCACGCCGGACGCCGCCACGACCAAGGCCGGCCTGCGCCCGGCGCTGCGGCTGGCGCTGGCCTACTGGAAGTCGGAGGAAAAATGGAGCGCCCTGCTGCTCGGCCTGCTGGTCATCGGGCTCGACCTGGGCTCGGTCTATGTGTCGGTCGCCATCAGTTATTGGAACAAGGATTTTTTCGACGCGCTGGCCGGCTACAAATCGCAGCTGTTTCTCGGCCTGATGCTCCAGCTGGCGTGGATTTACGGGGTCAGCATGACGGCGAACGTGTCCAAGACGTGGTTCCAGCAGCTCCTCGAAATCCGCTGGCGCGGCTGGCTGACAAAACAATTTCTCGGGCGCTGGCTGGCCGGAAACCGCTTCCACCGCATCGAGACCAACCGCGCGGCGGACAACCCCGACCAGCGCATCGCCGAGGATTTGCGCGACATGGTGCGGCAGACCATCCTGCTCTCGCTGGGGTTCATCTCGACGGTCTGCGAGCTGGCGCAGTTTTCCATCATCATGTGGACGATGTCGGGGAGCATCACCCTCCTGCTGGCGGGCGCGGGCATCACCATCCCCGGCTACATGTTCTGGGTGGCGATGGTGTATTCGGTGGGCGCGAGTTTTTTCATGGAGAAAGTCGGGCGGCGCATGGTGGCCATAAACTACGAGCAGCAGCGGCGCGAGGCGGACTTCCGCTACGCGATGGTGCGCGTGCGCGACCACAGCGCGCAAATCGCCATCAGCCGCGGCGCCGGCGTGGAGGAGGCGGTGCTGCGGGGCTTCTTCGGCGGCATCCGCGAAAACTGGCGCCTGATCATGCGCTACACGAAGCGCCTGAACATCGTGGAGCTGGCGCACATCGACATCGGCGCCTACCTGCCCTACCTGATCATCGCGCCGCGCTATTTCGCGAGGGTGCTCACGCTCGGCGACATGCAGCAGCTCG
Source organism: Opitutaceae bacterium (assembly GCA_031282705.1). Taxonomy (GTDB): domain Bacteria; phylum Verrucomicrobiota; class Verrucomicrobiia; order Opitutales; family Opitutaceae; genus Termitidicoccus. The sequence continues at coordinate 2,555 of JAITDF010000531.1, forward strand.
TGCGCGTCTTCCAGCGGCTGCGCGTCGGCTTCTCCTGGTTCATCTACCAATACGCCAGCCTCGCGACGCTGCGCTCGGTCTATCGCCGCCTGGCCGAGTTCGAGACCGTGCTCGCCAAGGCCGGCGCGCCCGGCGGCATCACGCTCACCCGCTCCGGCGCGTCCGCGCTGCGCACGAAGGACCTCGCGCTCGCGCTGCCCGGCGGGGCCCTGCTGACGCGCATCGGCACGCTGACCTTCGCGCCCGGCTCGCGCTGGCTGGTGCGCGGCATCTCCGGCGCCGGCAAAAGCACCTTCCTGAAAACCCTCGCCGGCCTCTGGCCGCACGGCGCCGGCGCGGTGGACCTGCCCGACGGCAGCCTCATGTTCCTGCCGCAGGAGCCGTATCTGCCGCTCGGCACCCTGAAAGCCGCGCTCTGCTACCCCTCCGCCCCGGACTCCATCCCCGACAAACCCTGCGCGGCGGCGCTGGCCGGATGCGACCTCGCCGCGTTCGCCGCGCGGCTGCACACGGACGAACCCTGGGAAAAAAGCCTCTCCCCCGGCGAGAAGCAGCGCCTCGCCTTCGCCCGCGTGCTGCTGCACCGCCCGGACTTCCTTTTTCTCGACGAGGCCACCTCGGCGCTCGACCCGGCCACCGAGGCCCTGTTATTCAAGACCCTGCTCCACGAGCTGCCCCGCGCGGCGATTGTGAGCGTGGCCCACCGCGAATCCCTCGCCGCCTACCACGACAACATCCTCGAAATCACCCCGGCAAAAAACTGAAAACGCAAACCCGCCTCTCCTCCCTGCCTCCGCCGCCCGCCGCCCGCCACCCGCCGCCCGCCGTCGCCAAATCCGCCTCCTCCCGCCGCCAGACCACTCCCCCACCCCACCCTTTTTTCATGACAACAACAAACGACAACAACAACGACAGCGACAGCCACGGCGACAACGACAACGACATCATCCGGCACTTCAACCGCAACGGCCAGGGCCACGTGTTCGCCTTCCTGCCCGAACTCGCCCCCGCGGCCCGCGCGCGCCTCCTCGCGCAGGCCGCCGAAATCGACCTCGCGCAACTCGCCCGCCTCGCCGCCGCGCTCCCCCGCCCTTCCGCGCCCGCCGCCGGCGCGCCCGCCGGCGCGCCTGCCGTCCCTGCCGCGCTCCCCTGCCCCGCCGCGCCCGAGCCCAGGCAAGCGGGACGCTTGCCCTACCCCGCCCCCGCCCCCGCCACCGCCGCCGTGCCGCGCGAC
>JAITDF010000641.1 GCA_031282705.1 Opitutaceae bacterium
GTAGCGAGTAGTGAGTAGTGGGTAGTGAGTAGTGGGTAGTGAGTAGTGGGTGGCGGGCGGCGGGTGGTGGTGGAATGGGAGATATAGGAGAAATGGGAGAGATGGGAGGAATGGGAGAGGCGGACGAGGCGGGCGAGGTGGGCGGCGGGGGCGGGCAAGGGCGCTGCCCGCTGCTCAGAGCCGGGGGCGGCGGGTGTGCCAGTCGTGCGCGGCTTCGTAGTCGCAGGCGATTTGGAGGAGGTCGGTTTCCCCGAAGGGACGCCCGAGGAGCTGGAGGCCGATGGGGAGGTTGTCCTTGCTGTAGCCGCAGGGCAGGCTGATGCCGGGGATGCCGGCGAGGTTGGCGCCGATGGTGTAGATGTCGGAGAGGTAGAGCGCCATCAGGTTTCTGGCGTATTCACCTTTCTTGAAGGCGGTGCCGGGATTGGCCGGCGTGATGATGGCGTCCACCTGCCCGAAGGCTTTTTGGAAATCCTCGCGGATGAGGGTGCGGACTTTTTGCGCGCGGAGATAATACGCGTCGTAATAGCCGCTGCTGAGGACGTAGGTGCCGAGGATGATGCGGCGCTTGACTTCGGGGCCGAAGCCTTCGGCGCGGGTTTTGGTGTAGATGTCAACGGCGTCGGTCGCGGCGGGGGAGCGGTGGCCGTAGCGGATGCCGTCGAGCCGGGCGAGGTTGGAGGAGCACTCCGCCGTGGCGATAATGAAATAGACGCTGAGGCAGTGCCCGGTGTGGGGCAGGGAGATTTCGCGGATTTCGTAGCCGAGTTTTTTATAATGGGCGACGGCCTGCCCGACGGCGGCGGCGACTTCGGGGTCGAGGCCCTCGCCGAAATATTCGCGCGGGATGCCGAGCCGGCGGGGCGCGGAGCGGGAGGGGGCGGCATGAAGCGCGGCGCGGTAATCGGGGACGGCGATCTGGCAGGAGGTGGAGTCGAGCGGGTCGTGCCCGGCGATGGCTTGCAGGAGGATGGCGGCGTCCTCCACGGTGCGCGTGATGGGGCCGATTTGATCCAACGAGCTGGCAAAGGCGGCGAGGCCGTAGCGGGAGACGAGGCCGTAGGTGGGCTTCAGGCCGGTGACTCCGCAAAAGGCGGCGGGCTGGCGGATGGAGCCGCCGGTGTCGGAGCCGAGGGCGGCGACGGCTTCGCCGGCGGCGACGGCGGCCGCGCTGCCGCCGGATGAGCCGCCGGGGACGCGCGCGAGGTCGTGGGGGTTCGCCGTTGCGCCGAGGGCGGAGTTTTCCGTGGACGAGCCCATGGCAAACTCGTCGAGATTGAGACGGCCCCAGATGACGGCGCCGGCGGCGCGGAGCCGGGTGATGACGGTGGCGTCGTAGGGGGAAATGTAGCCGGCGAGGATTTTGGACGAGGCGGTGAGCGGCTGGCCGGTGACGGCGATGTTGTCCTTGATGCCGATGGGGATGCCGTCGAGCGGCCCGCGGGCGAGGCTGGCGGCGCGGCGTTCGTCGGCGGCGCGGGCCTGGGCGAGGGCGTCGGCGGCGTCCCAGGAGGTGAAGGCGCGGACGCGCGGTTCGACGGCGGCGGCGCGGTCGATGACGGCCCGGGTGAGTTCGACGGAGGAAAGCTCCTTTTTCGCGAGGGCGCCGGCGAGGTCGGCGATGGTGCGGTGGGTCATGGGAAGAAGTGGCGGGCGGCGGGCGGCGAGTAGCGAGTAGCGAGTAGTGAGTAGCGAGCAGGAATGAGTTGGGAGGAGGGCGTCAGGAGGAAGGAATGAGTGGCGGGGAGCCGGCGGGAAGAAGTCAGGAACGAGGAGTGAGTGGCGGGCGGGATGAGTGTGGTGGTGCGCGGGTGTTTTTTGGATTTTCTACTCACTACTCACTACTCGCTACTTCCTCGCTGCTTTCACTAATCAACGACCTTGGGGACGGAGATCATGTTGTCGCGCTGGGCGGGGGCGTTGCGGAGGGCGTCGGCGGGCGGGAGGGTGGGGCCGGGTTCGTCGGCCTGCCAGACGTTGTAAATGGGGAAGCCGTGCGCGGTGGGTTCCACATGGGAGACGTCCACTTGCTTGAGTTTTTCGATGTGGGCAAGGACATCGCCGAGCTGGGCGGCGAAGGTGGTTTTTTCCTCCGGCGTGAGTTCGATGCGCGCGAGGCGTGCGATGTGATCGATGTCGAGGCTGGTCGTGGAGGACATGGTGGTGTGGAGGTAAAAGGTGGGTGGGTGATGGATTGGCAGGATGCCTCATTGCATGATCATGGTATTTTTCTGGAGGCCGGATGCGTGGAGTCATTCATTGTGAGGACGAGACGGTCGACTTCCGTGGAGGGGTTTGCGGGCGCGGGGGTGTTGCTGGCGGCGTGGTGGCGGCGGGCAAATTCGGCGGCTTGGACGGCAAGCGGCCATTTTGCGATGAATGCCGGCATCACGGCATTGGCTGTTTTTTTGTCAGTGGCGTAATCGCGCCCAAGTTCTTTCTTTAATGCGGTCTTGGCCGCTTTGCCGTCCGGCAAATCCGCGCGCGTGGTGCGGCCGAAATGGAAAAGAAGCCATGTTTCAAAGCAGGGGGTTGAATGTGCCAA
>JAITDF010000661.1 GCA_031282705.1 Opitutaceae bacterium
ACCTCCAGCCCGGAAGCAGGTTTGGAAACCCGCGGTGGTGCGTCACACTTCCGCGCAACGCCGGCTCCCCATGCATTGCCCGGCCGGCTGGCGTCCCCACGGGGATTCGAACCCCGGTTCTCACCGTGAAAGGGTGGTGTCCTGGACCGGGCTAGACGATGGGGACCAACCCGACGAAAAGGTTCGCACGCTACGGGCCGGCCAACCGCATGCAAGGCTTTTTTCTAAAAAGCAGGGCGGGCGTCCCGTTTGCCTGACGGCGTGCAAAGCGCGCCGCCCCCCAAAGTGGCGGGAAAGTGGCGGGAGCATCCTGTTCCCGCCAGGCAAGCGGGACGCCCGCCCTGCCTGCCCCGCGCCGCCCGCGCCGCGCCTTACGCCTTCTGCAAATGCTCGCGGAGGCGGACGACCTCGACGCCGGCCAGCAGCACGATGCCGATGCCGTGCGTGTCGTTCAGGTTCCAGAGGAGGTCCTTTTTGTAATATTCGGATTGGAAGGAAAACTCCGAGCCGCGGCAGACGCCGTGGACGTTGCCGAGGTGGTCCACGCCGATTTTGTTGATCGCGACCCAGCCGCGGAAGACGGCGTCGATGTAGGGCTGCGGGTCCTGATACCAGCCGTATTGCACGCCGCGCGAGAAGGCGTAGGTGAACATCGCCGTGCAGGAGGTCTCGGGATAGGAGTCGTGCTCGTTTACGACCTGGTGCCACATGCCCTGCCCGTCCTGCCGGGCGAGGATGCCGGCGCTGAACTCGCGGAAGAAGTCGAGGAGCGCGGGGCGGAGCCGGTGTTTTTCGGGGAGGACGGCGAGGAGTTCGGAGAGGGAGAAAATGACCCAGCCGTTGCCGCGCCCCCAGGGGACGCCGGTCGCCATGTCGCGGGTGAAGTCATAGACGTGCGACATGAGGCGGAGGCGCGGGATGTAGAGGCGTTTTTTGAAGCCGACAAACTGGCGCGCGGCGTCGTCGATGTAGCGTTCCTCGCCGGTGAGCTGGTAGTAGCGCACGAGGAAGGGGACGCTCATGTAGAGGTCGTCGGCCCAGAGGGTGTCCTCGTGGAAGACGTGCATGAGGTGCTTGCGGAAGAAGGTGCCGTCGGCGAGGCGGACTTGCTTGTTGGTGATGTGGTCGGCGACGAGGTCGGCGATGCGGCGGTGGCCGGGCAGCTCGAAGTGTTTCGCGGTTTCGAGCAGGGCGGAGCCGGCGGAGCCGCAGTCGTCGAGCGAGTCGAGGGAGGTGAGGAGGTGGTGGACGTTGGTGGCGCCGCCGTATTGCCGGCGGTCCCACATGGCGTAGTCATAGGTGTCGCAGCAGAACTGGAAGTGGCGGGCGACGTAGCGGCGGGTTTCCTCGGAGCCGGTGAGTCCGCCGGCGTGGAGGAGGCCGTGGAGGGTGACGCCGAGCGGGTAGTTCCATTTGCCGTAGAGGGCGTTGTCGTTGTAGGGGCGTATCCAAGTGTCGGGGAGGTCGAGGCGCCAGTAGATGGGTTCGCCGTTTTTGCCGGTGGCGAGTTTGTTGAGGTCGCCGAGGGCCGGGAGGTCCGGGGGGGCGGCGAGCGGGCCGAGATACGCCCAGCGTTCGTCGGCGCCGGCGATGTTGGCGGGGTGCCGGGGTTCGAGGGGGCGGCCGTCGTCGTCGTGGAGTGCGAGTTCGTAGCCCCAGTCGGCGCCGGCGCATTCGGCGTGGACAAAGACGTCGTGCAGGCCGAAGGGGACGCGGATGGCGGCGTTGATGGGGCCGGGCCGGGCGGCGGTGTGGACGGGTTCGCCGGCGATGGTGATGCTGAGTTTGGAGCGGGCGCGGCCTTTCAGGAGGTAGGCGGCGCGGCCGGGGCGGGGGAAGAACACGCGCGTCCAGCCGAGCGCGGCGGTGTTTTTTTCCCTGCCGAAGAGGCGGCGCATCTGGCCGAGCGCGGCGGCCTTGGCGTCCCAGCGGGCTTCGGGGAGCCACTTCACGCCGGTGCCGGCGGGGGTGGCGCCGGCGGCGGGGATGAAGGGGAGGTCGGCGTCGCGCGGCTCGGTGAAGAGCCAGCCTTCCTGCCCGTCGCGCGCGGGGTCGGGCAGGAGGAAATAATAGGGGAGTTTGCCGAGCCAGGTGCCGAAGACGCCGCCGAAGCCGGCGAGGGTTTTGCGGAAGCGCAGGACGAGGTGGTTCCAGCCGGGGTCGAGCGCGATGGCGAGCGGGGCGCGGGTGGCGGCGTAGCGTTCCTGGAAAATATCGGAGCGGAAGATTTGCGCGCCGTTGCGGTGGATGACGACGGGGCCGTGGCAGTTGATGTCGAACCGGATTTCGCCGGCGCCGTCGGACCAGATTTTCGCCCAGGCAAACACATACTGGCCCAGCCTGGCCTTGGGGAAGAGGCGGTTGAAATCGGCCTCGTAGCGGTAGTCTTTCCCGCGCAGGATGCCCGCGCGGTTGAAGGCCCGGTAAACGGGCGGGTGGGCCGGATTTTGGCCGATGTAGCGGCGCGCGACGGCCTCAAGCGCCTTCTCGACGTTCATGCCCTCGCGGGCATACATGCTTTGGTGATCTTCGAAATAAAAGCCCATGACGATTAAAGGGATGGGTTGAATTTGGGCAGCGAAATCGTGAAATGAAACACTGGATATTGGATGGTGATACGATTGATTGAATTCCAACTCGCGGAGAGGGACTCCGCCGGACACTGGGACGGGCGGATAAAAAAACGCATCAGAAGGCCAGACTCCGCCGCCGGATTCAACCGATTCCTATTCTGACGGTAAGATGCATGATGAAATGGCAAATGACATGGAGCAAAAAGACCGCATGTTGTATGTTTTCAGGGAATGCTCCATAAAAATGCACGATTTGCCCGTAAAATATCTTTCATATCTGATGTTACACGAAGACCGGTTTTTTGGCAGGATTTTTGATTTTCGATTCTCGATTTTTGATTGAGGGGAGCTTCCGCTCCCGCCGGCGAACCGGCGCGGGAGCGCCCAATCGAAAATCGAGAATCGAGAATCGAAAATCAAAAATCCCGCCAAAAAAAACGGTCTTCGCGTAACATCTGTTCATACTGAAAAGCCATGTCCTCCGACCCGTCCAGACCTGAATCCGCCGCCGCCGACTGCGTCGTCCTCCTGCATGGCGTCGGCATGAGCGCGGCCATCATGCGCCGGCTCGAACGGCATCTCAAGCGCGCCGGCTACCGCGCCGCCAACATCAGCTATCCTTCGCGCACGATGCCCATCGAGCGGATAGCCGGGGAGTTTCTCCCCGCGCGGCTCCGCGAACACCGGGCGGCGGACGCGCGCCGGCTGCATTTCGTCACGCATTCGATGGGCGGCCTCGTGCTCCGCCTCCTCCTCGACGCCCCCGCGCTGCGCCCCGCCAATCTCGGCCGGGTCGTCATGCTCGGCCCGCCCAACCACGGGAGCGCCGCCGCCGACACGGTGCGGAAAAACGCCTTCCTGCGCAACATCGCCGGCGTGAACATCGCCCGCCTCGGCACCGGCCCCGAGGCGGTCACGCGGCTCCTCGGCCCGGCCGATTTCGATGTCGGGGTCATCGCCGGCGACTCGAAGCTCAACCCCCTTTTCGCCCGGGAACTCGGCGCCCCCAACGACGGCGCGGTCACGCTCGAATCCGCGCGTCTCGAAGGCATGCGCGACTTCATCGTCATGGGGCATTCGCACACCGTGATGCTCTGGCGCGGCGCCGTGATCCGCCAGGTGCTCGCCTACCTGCGCGACGGCAGGTTCGAGCACGGCCCGCGGTGACGCATGAACTCATTGAGAAGCTCACGCGGAGGCTGTGGTGCCGTAGGGCAAGGTGCCGTAGGGCGAGGGGCCGTAGGGCGGGCGTCCCGCTTGCTTGATTGGAACGTAGGGCAAGCGTCCCGCTTGCCAGATTGGAAAGTAGGGTAAGCGTCCCGCTTGCCAGACGGCGCGCAAAGCGCGCCGCAAACGCGCCGCCCCAAGACGGCGGGAGCATCCTGCTCCCGTCAGACAAGCGGGACGCTTGTCCTACACCCCAATCAGGCAAGCGGGACGCTCGCCCTACGCCTCCCAAGCCTCCGCGTGACACATGATTTTCCAAAGTCCCCTTATGCCGGCATTCCGGCGCCAGTCATTGATGGGAGCGCGGACATCCCTGTCCGCGGCGGACACGCGGGCGCGGACGGATTTCGAGGCCGAAGGCCGGCGGCCCGCCATGCCCGCGCTCCCGGTTCCGCCCCGCCCAACGCATCGAGCCCGTTCGGAATGGGTATGAATTTCTAAAAATGCGCATAACCGGAGGCATCGCCCGCGGCATTCCGCTTGTTGTTCCCAAGGGTGACGCGGTGCGCCCGGCGACGGACGGGATGCGCCAGGCGGTTTTTTCGAGCCTCGCGGCGCGCGTGCCCGGCGCGTGGTTTCTCGACCTTTGCGCGGGCAGCGGCGCCTACGGCCTCGAAGCAGTGAGCCGCGGCGCGGCGGGCGGCGTGTTCGTGGAAAAAAACGCAAAGGCCGCCGCCTGCCTGCGGCGCAACATCGAAGCCGTCTGCAAAAGCGCCGCCGGCGCCGGTGGCGCAAATCCCAAATCCCAAAACCCAAATCCCAAAACCCTTCCGGGTAAAGCGGGAAGCCTGGCCATCCCCGATCCCAATCCCGCCGCCGCCCGTTTCACCATCGCGCAAACCGATGCCCTGACTTGGACGCCCGCGCCCGGCGCGCCGCCGCCCGGCCTGGTTTTTATCGATCCGCCCTACGAAATCATCCCGGAATTTGCCCCGCGCATCTTCGCAATGCTGGCCGTGCACCTCGCGCCGCATCCCGACCCCGTGATCATATTCGAGATGCCCGGCGAACTCACCCTCGCCGCGCCCCCCGGCTGGGAATGCGTCAAACGCCTCGGCAAAGGCGCCCGCCAGCCCACCGCGGCATTTTATAGAAAAACCTGCTTGTCATAACCGATGTTACGCGGCTCGTCGTAGCGCAGACTTCCAAGTCTGCTTCGGGGTTCACGTTTGGTTGCGGGCTTGTTTTCTTTTCAGGTCCGGCTTTTTGCGGGCCTTCGACCCGGAAGCAGGTTTGGAAACCTGCGGTACGTGGCACCGCCGCGCCGGTGCGAGGTGTGCTGTCGCGCCGGCGGCCTGACGTACCGCAGACTTCCAAGTCTGCTTCGGGGCTCATGTCTGGTTGCGGGCTTGTTTTCTTTTCAGGTCCGGCTTTTTGCGGGCCTCCGGCCCGGAAGCAGGTTTGGAAACCTGCGGTACGTGGCGCTGCCGCGCCGGCGGCCTGACGTAGCGCAGACTTCCAAGTCTGCTTCGGGGCTCACGTTTGGTTGCGGGCTTGTTTTCTTTTCAGGTCCGGCTTTTTGCGGGCCTTCGGCCCGGAAGCAGGTTTGGAAACCTGCGGTACGTGGCGCTGCCGCGCCGGCGGGCGGGCGTGACGCCGGCGGGCGGCCGGCGGCGGGGGCGCCGCCGCGCCACGGTCACGGTTTCAGGAGAAACGGGTCGGCCTGGCCGGTGGCTTTGCGCAGGGCGGCGACGGCCACGTTGTAGCTGTAGTTCGCGTGAAGCTGGTTCAGGCGCGATTCGGTCAGCGACAGGCGCGAGGTGAGCACGT
>JAITDF010000703.1 GCA_031282705.1 Opitutaceae bacterium
GCTGTCGGCTGGTTTTTGGCGGGGCGGTCGCGCCGCGACCGCCGGGAGCCACGTGGGCCGCCCGGGGCGGTCGGGGCGCGACCGCCCTGCCAAAAGCCTGCCAAAAGACTGGCTGCCGCGTAACATCAGTTTCGTCAGAAACGAGCAGAGCGTTCCGGGCGAAGCGGGAAGCCTGACGAAAGATAAAGAGAAAGAGAAAGATGAAAGAAGAAAGAGAAAGACTCCGGCGACATCGCTTCCTGTTGCACCCGTTGGCCCCGCCGGCGCGCAAATAGCACTCGGCAAGCCCCCGGCCCCGCCTCACACTCCGCAACCGTGGCATCCTCCTCCCCGCAACCATCCTCCACCCGCCCGCCGCCGCTCCCGGCGGCCCGCCCGGCGCCGCGCGCGGCGGCGCCGTCGTCCGCGCCTGCCGCCGCCCCCGCCCGCGCGGCGGCCCGCGCCGCCGCGCCGTCCTCCGCGCACGCCGCCGCCGCCGGCGCCCTTGCCGGCGTGCTCGAACGCATCATCTTTCTCAACGAGGAAAACCACTACACCATCGCCGAGTTCCGCCCCGACGGCGCGCGCGAAAAAATCACCATCGTCGGCCCCCTCCCCGGCGCGCAATGCGGCGAGACCCTCCACCTCCGCGGCCAGTGGACCCGCCACGGGCAGCACGGCGACCAGTTCAAGGTCGAGTCCTTCACCGCCGAGCTGCCCTCCTCCGTTTACGGCATCCGCAAATACCTCGGCAGCGGCCTCGTCCCCGGCATCGGCAGGGTCTATGCCAACAAAATCGTCGATGCCTTCGGCACCGACACCCTCCGCGTCCTCTCCGAGGAATCCGCGCGCCTGCGCAGCGTCCCCGGCATCGGCAAAGTCCGCGCCGCCGCCATCAAAAAAGCCTGGGACGACCAGCGCGCCCTCCGCGAAATCCACATTTTTCTCCAGACCTACGGCGTCACCACCTCGCAATGCGTGAAACTCATCAACCGCTACGGCGCCGAGGCGATGCAGATTCTCCAGCGCGAACCCTTCCGCGTCGCCCGCGACATCGACGGCATCGGCTTCAAGACCGCCGACCGCATCGCCATCAACCTCGGCTTCGCCAACGACGCCCCGCCCCGCCTCGACGCCGGCCTGCTCTTCGCCATGGAAACGCTTCAGGAGGAAGGCCACACCGCCATCCGCGAAGACGCCCTCCGCGACCACGCCGCCGCGCTCCTCGAAACCTCCCGCGACCTCGTCGCCGCGCGCATCGCCGCGCTCATCGAAAAAAAAGAACTCGTTTCCCACCCCGGCGCCGGCGTCAGCGCCGGCGAAGTATCAAGTGACAAGTGGCAAGTGACAAGCGCCGCCGCCCCTACCCGCGCCCCCGCCCCCGCCAACGCCCCCGTCGCCACCCACGCCGGTGCCGCAGTCCACGCCAGCGTCGCCCCCGCCGCCGCCACCACCCGCACCATCGCCATCGCCGCCACTGGCGCGGCAGCGCCCCAAATCGAAAATCCCAAATCGAAAATCGAAAATCCCAACCCCGCCCTCCTCCAGCTCCCCTTTCTCGACCGCGCCGAGCGGAAAATCGCCGCCGCCATCGCGCGCCTCCTCCGCGCCCCCGGCGGCCTCCCCGCCATCAAGCACGCCGCCGCCGTGCAATGGGCCGGGCAAAAAGCCGGCATCGTCTTCGACGACAGGCAGCGCGCCGCCCTCATCGCCGCCCTCGCGGCCAAAGTCTCGATACTCACCGGCGGCCCCGGCACCGGCAAGACCGCCTCCCTCCGCGCCCTTGTTGACATCCTCAAGGCCAAGCGCGTGCGCGTGCACCTCGCCGCGCCCACCGGCCGCGCCGCGCAACGCCTCGCCGAATCCACCGGCGGCTTTGCCAGCACCATCCACCGCCTCCTCAAATACGACCCCGCCAAAGGCGGCTTCTCCGCCAACGAAAGCACCCCGCTCGCCACCGATTTCCTCATCGTGGACGAAGCCTCGATGCTCGACACCCGCCTTGCCGCCGCGCTTTTCCAGGCCATCCCCTCGCGCGCCCACCTCCTCCTCGTCGGCGACACCGACCAGCTCCCCAGCGTCGGCGCCGGCAACATCCTCACGGACATCATCGCCGCCGCCCCCGGCATCGCCACCGCCGGCGCCGCCACCGCCGGCGCTCCGCAATCCGCGCTCCGCAATCCGCCATTCCGCAATCCGGCATTCCGCATTCCCGTGACCCACCTGGACGTCATCCACCGCCAGAAAAAGCAAAGCCAGATCGTCACCACCGCGCACGCCATCAACAACGGCGACGCCACCCTGCCGCCCGCCACGCCCGAACTCGCCGGCATCCAGACCTGGGGCGACCTCACCTTCGTCATCGCCGCCTCCCCCGACGACTGCCTGCGCAAAACCATCGCCCTCTGCACCGAGTTCATCCCGCGCCACCTCCACCATTTCCATCCCGTCCGCGACGTGCAGGTCCTCGCCCCCATGCACAAAGGCGCCGCCGGCGTCGCCAACCTCAACCGCCAGCTCCAGGCCGCGCTCAACCCCCACGCCCGCGCCCAGCGCACGCTCAGCGGTGATTACCGCCCCGGCGACAAAGTCATCCAGCTCCGCAACAACTACGACAAAAACCTCTTCAACGGCGACATCGGCGCCATCCTCGCCGCCGACGCGGAGACGGGCGCGCTCACGATTGATTTCGACGGCGAAAAGCACGACTTCCAGCGCGGCGAGACCGGCGACCTCGCCCTCGCCTACGCCATCAGCATCCACAAAAGCCAGGGCAGCGAGTATCCCGTCGTCATCATCCCGCTGCTGAAGGCGCACTTCATGATGCTCCAGCGCAACCTGCTCTACACGGCGATCACGCGCGGAAAGAAAAAAGTCTTCATCGTCGGCGAACCCGCCGCCTACGGCATGTCCGTCCGCAACGCCGAGTCCAGACACCGCACCACCCACCTCCGCGAAAAAATTGAGCAACAATTCGCGTGACCCCGCCGCCGCCGCCGGCACGCGGGCGAATGCCTGCGCCACCGGCTGCGACTCAAAATGGCCTCACCCCAGCCTTTCGTTCTCTTTCCTCTTTCTCTTTATCTTTCCTCTTTCTCCCCGCCGCCCTCTGCCGAAAGACAAAAGCACACCTCCCCTTTCTCCCATATCTCTCATATCTCCCAGTTCTCCCATCCCTCCCATCTCCCGCCCGCACCTGACGAAAGAAGAAAGATAAAGAGAAAGAGGAAAGAAAACGAGAGCGGGAGCGGAAAAGGCAGGGTCTCAGCCACGGGTCTTCAACCAGGTGCCGAAACCGATGACCACGGTCGAAAACACCAGCGTCGCGATGCCCGCGAAAATCAGCCCGCGCGCCTTCGCGCTCGCCCCCTTCCACTCCTTGAACCAGATCCCCCACAGCGTGCTGAAGATGATGATGCTCGCCATGTGCAGCGTCCAGCTCGCGAAATCCGAGTTCGCCGCCTTCATCTTCGTCTCGCCCATCGTGTAGAAGAAAAACTGGAAATACCACGTCGCCCCCGCCAGCGCGGAAAACAGGTAGTTCGGCGCGACCGGCACCTTGAGCTGCTCCGGCGACGGCGCCGCCGCCGGCCCGCCCGCCAGCGGCATCGGCGCGACGCCCGCGTGCTCGGGCCGCACGTGGCTGGCCAGGTATTGGTAGCCGGTCCGGTTCTTGATGTTCAGCAGCACGCACCAGATGAAATTCGTCGTGAACCCGCCCAGCAGGATCACCACCAGTTTCGGCAGGCCCGTCCAGATCACATCCGTGCCGGCCGCGAGCGAGGCGGCGCCGATCGGGTTGCCCGCGCTCATCGCGAACGCCATGCCCGCGCTCATCACCCCGGAAAACGTCGCCACGAGGATGCCCTTCCTGAAATTGAACTCCGCGATGGCCTTCTTCTTTTCCGCCTCCGGCATCTCGCGCTCCTTCGTCAGCCCCGCGTAGGCCGCGACGGCGATGCCGGCCATGGTCACGACGATGCCGGCCAGCGTGATCCGGCCCGGCGTGGTGGCGGAAATCTGCCCGATGGTCTCGGCGATATACTCGTTGGGCACGTCCACAAACACCTTGAAAATCGGCGGCAGCAGCGTGCCGAACACCGTGCAGTAGCCCAGCGCCACGCCCATGCCCAGCGACATGCCGAGGTAGCGCATCGTCAGCCCGAACGTCAGCCCGCCCATGCCCCACATCACCCCGAAGAGGTAGGTGAAGAAAAGCGTGTTCCAGCTTTGCGCGCGGATGACCGCGAAGAGGTCGTTGGTCATCACCGACGCGAAAAAGATCGGGCAGATGATCCACGAAAAGAAGCCGCCGACGAGCCAGTAGGTCTCCCACGACCATTTTTTCACGCCCTTGTAGGGCACGTAGAAGGAGCCGGAGGCCAGGCCGCCGAGCCAGTGGAAAATAACACCGAGGAATGAGGTGGGCATGATGTTTTATATGGGTTTTATATGGGGAATCCGGACAGGAATGATGGTTGGAATGAAACGAGGTGCAAATGGCTGTTTGCGCGACAGCCCGCAACCCGCGGGCCGCATGACAGTCAAGCAATCCGCGCCGCCCGCGCAAGGGTTTTGCCACAAATTTTGGTCAAAGGTTGACCCGGCTTGGAAATACCCATGCGCGGCTTGAAAAACCATGTCGCACGCAGAAGTGTCGCCCGCAGAAGTTTTGGTGACGCCGGGCAAGCGTCCCGCTTGCCCGATTGGGAAGTAGGGTAAGCGTCCCGCTTGCCTGATTGGGACGTAGGGTAAGCGTCTCGCTTGCCCGGCGGCGCGCAAAACGCGCCGCCCCAAAGTGGCGGAAGCATCCATCCTGTTCCCGTCAGGCAAAAGACAAGCGGGACGCTTGTCCTGCATCCCGTCCGGGCAAGCGTCCCGCTTGCCCCTTGCCCTGCTTTGCG
>JAITDF010000723.1 GCA_031282705.1 Opitutaceae bacterium
TTAATCGAAAAAATCATCCTCGAATCCGAGGTTTTTTCCCCCTGGGGGTTCCTTCTGCCTGAAACTCAGCCGATGGGCTGAGTTTGTCGAGGCGCGCGATTGCCTCCTGGCCTGCCTCCGCCTCGCTCCCTCCCTTTGCTTCTTCCTCGCAAACGGCCCTTCCATCCGCTCTTCCCTGGCAAGCTCACGCCCCGGAAAACGCTCCCCTGCGCCTGTGTCTCATGGCTTACTATAGTATCTTAGTTCTTATAGGCGTCCCGCCTGTCCGGCATCCCGCCTGCCCGACGGTGCGCGTTGCGCGCCGCCTCCATAGAAATCGGGGAGCGCCTTGATGACGGCTTGCCGGTGCGGGGACATGCGGGATAACGTGCGGCATGAATGAGAATCCTTTGGCCGACAGGAAAAAAACGGACACATGGGGCGAGGCATTGGCGCGGTTTTTGCGGGAGCAGCCGGGGCTGGAGGCGGTCCGGGTGAATCCGGAGGAGCGCACGGTCGAAGTCGCCACGCTGGGCGAGGTGGACGAGGCCCTGCTGAGAAGCCGGCTGGCGGAGACACTCGCGGCTTTCGACCACCGGCACGGCGGTGTGGCGGATACGGACAGGGTGGCGGGTTGCAATGTGACCCGGCAGGGCGCGATCACGGAGGTGGCGGAGAAGGGTTGCGAGACCGCGCCGCGTTTTTGGCAATGGCACGAATACACGTGGGAGGGCGTGGAGCGCGAGGACGGGCACGGGGATGCTCACGGGCGTCGCGCTCACGCTCGTGGGCGCCACGCTCACGGCGAACTTCACGCTCATGATGGCGAACATCACGCTCACGGCGACGAGCGTCACGTTTACGACGACGAGCGTCACGCTCACGCCCGTGTGCGTGATGCGCACGGGCACGGCCAGGCGCGTGATGCGCGTGACAGGCGCGGTGCGCACGGGCACGACGGCAGCGAGAAGCGCCGGGGCCGCGACCATGCGCACGGCAAACACACGCACGGAAAACATGCGCACGGCGGGCATGCGCACGGCGGGCATGGCCACGGCGGGGGCGGGTGGCGGGTGCTGGCGGGGTTCGCGGCGGTTTGCGGGGCGGCCGGGCTGGCGGGGTTTTTGGTGGAGCGGCTTGGCGCCGGCGCCGCCACGGGGTGGCTGGCGCAGGCGTTGTATGGCGCGGCGCTGGTCGCGGGCGGCTGGGACGCGGCCAAGGATTCGTGGGAGAACCTCCGTATCCGGAAACTGGATATCCATTTTCTGATGCTCGCGGTGGCCGCGGGCGCGGTGTGCATCGGGGCGCGGGGCGAGGCGGTGCTGCTGCTGTTTTTGTTCTCGTCGGCGGAGGCGATGGAAAACTACGCGATGGAGCGCACGCGCAACGAGGTGGACGCACTGTTGAAAAGCGCGCCGAAGACCGCCCTGCTCGTGGCGCCCGGCGGCGGCGAGCGCGAGGTGCCGGTCGGGGAACTGGGCGTCGGCGACCTCGCGCGGGTGAAGCCGGGCGACGTGTTTCCGGCGGACGGCGTGGTGGTGCGCGGGCGGAGCGCGAGCGACGAGTCGGCGCTCACGGGCGAGGCCGCGCCGGTGGAAAAGGAGGCGGGCGCGCAGGTGTTCAGCGGGACGCTCAACCTTTGGGGCGCGGTGGATTTCGAGGTGCGGCGCCTGCCGTCGGAGAGCACGTTGCAAAAAATCATCCGGCTCATCCAGACGGCGCAAAGGCTGCGCGCGCCGAGCGAGCGGTTCACGGACCGGTTTGGCGGCCGCTACACGCTGTTCGTGCTGGGGGTCTGCGCGGTGATGTTTCTGGTGTGGTGGCTCGGGTTCGGGCTGCCGGCGTTTGCCAATGCGGAGGGCGAGCGGCCGGCGTTTTACCGGGCGATGACGCTGCTGGTGGTGATGAGCCCGTGCGCGCTGGTGCTGTCGATCCCGTCGGCGATCCTGGCGGCCATCGCGTGGGGGGCGCGGCACGGGGTGCTGTTTCGCGGCGGCGCGGGCATCGAGCGGCTGGCGGGCGTGGACGTGGTGGCGCTGGACAAGACGGGCACGCTCACGACGGGCGAGCCGGCGGTGGTGGGGCACGAGAGTTTTCCGCCGGGGCGCGAGCGCGAGGTGCTGGAGCTGGCGTGCGCGCTGGAGGCGAGTTCGCAGCATCCGCTGGCGCGGGCCATCACGCGTCATGCGCGGGCGGCGGGGGTGGAAGTGGCGGGGGCGCCGCCGGCGGCGGTGGAGGATTTCGAGTCGCTCACCGGCGCCGGCGTGCGCGGCAGCGTGGGCGGCGCGCGGGTGCTGCTCGGGCGGCGCGAGTTGCTGGAGCAGGGGCCGCTGGCGGAGTGGGCGCGCGCGCTGCCGCCGGCGCCGCCGGAGTTGAGCGAGGTGTGGGTGATCGGCGGCGGGGTGGTGGGGCGGATTTTGTTGCGCGACCAGATCAGGCTGGAGTCGCGGGCGACATTGCAGGCGCTGCGCGAGGCGGGGTTGCGCACGGTGATGCTGACCGGCGACCGGCGGCAGGCGGCGGAGGACGTGGCGCGCGAACTCGGGCTCGACGAGGTGCGCGCGGGGCTCGCGCCGGAGGACAAGGTCGCGGCCATACAGGAGTTTCGCGAGGCGGGGCGGCGCGTGGCCATGGTGGGCGACGGGGTGAACGACGCGCCGTGCCTGGCGGCGGCGGACGTGTCGATGGCGATGGGCGCGCGCGGGAGCGACGCGGCGCTGGAGCAGGCCGAGGTGGTGTTGATGCACGACCGCATCGAGAACGTGCTGGCGGCGTTCCGGCTGAGCCGGCGCGCGCGGTCGGTCATCCGGCAGAATCTGGCGGTTTCGCTGGGCGTGGTGTTTGTCATGGCGCTGGGGGCGGCCGCCGGCGCGGTGCCGCTCAGCCTCGGCGTGCTTGCGCACGAGGGCAGCACCGTGATCGTGTGCCTGAATTCGCTGCGGCTGTTGTTTGGCGGCGGGAAATGAAAACCGGCCCGGTCGGGCCGGCGCGCGAGGGTGCGGCGGAGATATGTGAGATATGGGAGGTATGGCGTTCTCCGGGGGCTGGCGGCGGTTGTCAGGTTTTTCGCTTCGCGCGGAACGGTGAAATCGCCGCGGGACGGACGGCACGGAGGCCGCGCCTCCAAAAGCCCGGACGCTCGCCCGGACGCTCCGCGTAACATCAGATCTGCATCTTCTTTCTTTTCCTCCCCGCCGCAGCCCTTTCCCCCTGCCCGCATTTGTTACATTCCCATGACGCCGCCTGCCCGCGCCCCTTTTGGGTGGCATGATCGCGGGGCGCCGCTATCCTGCCCGGACTTTCCTTACGAGCGACATGGCGAGACGCGCATCCAGTTCCACCAAAAAACGACGCAAGGCGCGGCGGCTTCCTCCGAACCCCGCGCTCTGGGTGGTCGAGCCCGACAACCGCGCCGCCCCCGTGCCCGCCGCCACCAACGCCGCCGCCGTCGCCGTGCCCGCCGCCGCCGCCGCGCTCTCCGCCACCACCACCGCACCCGCCGCCGCCGCACCCGGTGATGGCGCCGCCGCCGCGCCCGCGCGCCCGGCCAAGTGCGCCTATTTCAACCGCGAGCTTTCCTGGCTCGCCTTCAACCGCCGCGTCCTCGAACAGGCGCGCAATGAAAAGAATCCGCTCCTCGAACGCGTCCGCTTCCTCGCCATCGTCAGCTCGAACCTCGACGAGTTTTTCGAAATCCGCGTCGCCGGCATCATCCAGCAAGTCGAGTCCGGCGTGACCGAGCCCACCGCCGACGGGCTTTCGCCGGGGGAGGCATTGCGGCGCGTGCACTCCGTCGTCGCCTCCCTCGTCGAGGAGCAATACCATTGCTGGCACAAGCAGCTCGTGCCCGCGCTCGCCCGCGAAGGCATCTTCATCAAGCCGGCGCTCGGACTCGACGCGCGGGAGCTGGCCTGGGCGCGCAACTATTTCGAGGAGCAGGTGCTGCCCGTCGTCACGCCCGTCGGCATCGACCAGTCGCACCCCTTTCCCCAGCTCGGCAACAAGACGCTCAACGTCGTCGTCCGCCTCGACGATCCCCGCGCCCCGGAGGTGCCGCCGCGCACGGCCATCCTGCCGGTCCCGCGCATCCTGCCGCGCCTGGTGCGCCTCTGCCCCGGCGAGGACGGGCCGCGGCGCTTCGTGTTCCTGAGCGAAATCATCAAACTGTGCGCCGGCGTGTTTTTCCCCGGCTACCGCGTGCGCAACGCCTCCGCCTTCCGCGTCACCCGCAACAGCGACCTCTACATCGACGACGAGGAGGCCGAAAACCTCCTCCAGCGCATCGAGGAGCAACTCCGCCAGCGCCGCCGCGGCGCCGCCGTGCGCCTCGAAATCGAGGACAACGTCCCCGACCCCATCTTCGACGCCCTCTGCGCCCACCTCGACCTCGCGCGCGAATACGTCTTCCGCCTCCACGGCCCGCTCAACCTCCTCCGCCTGCTGGGCCTCGCCGACATCGACCGCCCGGACCTGAAGTTCCCCGCCTTCACCCCCGTCAACGCCTCCCCGCTGCGCGCCGCGGAAAACATTTTCGACATCATCCGCGCGCAGGACGTGCTGCTCCACCACCCCTACGACTCGTTCCAGCCGGTGGTCGATTTCGTCGGGCAGGCCGCGCGCGACCCGCAGGTCTTCGCCATCAAGCAGACCCTCTACCGCACCAGCGGCGACTCGCCCATCGTGAGCGCGCTCATCGAAGCCTCGCGCAACGGCAAGCAAGTCGCCGCCCTCGTCGAGCTGAAGGCCCGCTTCGACGAGGCCAACAACATCCAGTGGGCGCGCCAGCTCGAGGAGGCCGGCGTGCACGTCGTTTACGGCCTCGTCGGCCACAAGACGCACTGCAAATGCTCCCTCGTCGTCCGCCGCGAAGGCGCCGGCCTGCGCCGCTACGTCCACCTCGGCACCGGCAACTACAACCCGAAAACCGCGCGCCTCTACACCGACCTGAGCCTCTTCACCGCCGCCCCGCACCTCACCGGCGACGCCGCCAACCTCTTCAACTCGCTCACCGGCTTCAGCCTCGCGCCCGGGTTCGCGCACCTCCTCGTCGCCCCCTACAACCTCCACCGCCGCATCCAGGAACTCATCCAGGCCGAGGCCGCCCGCGCCGCCGCCGGCAAACCCGCGCGCATCATCGCCAAGATGAACTCGCTCGTGGACAAGGAAACCATCGACAACCTCTACCTGGCCTCGCGCGCCGGCGTGCGGGTGGACCTCATCGTGCGCGGCATCTGCTGCCTGGTCCCCGGCATCCGCGGCCTGAGCGAGAACATCCGCGTGCGCAGCATCGTCGGGCGCTACCTGGAGCACGCCCGCGCCTGTTATTTTGAGAACCACGGCGCCGGGCCGCTCATCTACGCCGGCAGCGCCGACTGGATGCCGCGCAATTTTTTCCGCCGCGTGGAGGTGCTTTTCCCCATCGAGTCGCCGCCGCTGCGCCGGTGGATCATGGAGGAGTTTTTCCCGCCCGAGCTGCGCGACAACGAAAACGCGCGCATCCTCCACCCCAACGGCAGCTACCTGCCGCCGGAGCGCGCCGCGCCCGGCGAGCCCGGTTTCTCCACCCAAGCCTGCTCGATGGCCCGCGCCCTCCAGCGCGCCCAAGCCCAGGCGCACCCGCCCGTGGCGTCAACATGAGCCGCGCCCGCGCCGTCTGGCGCGACATTTCCATCCGGCGCGGCCTTTGGAACCATCGGAGCATTTCCCGTTCACTCAGTCGCAAAGGGCAGGGACGGCTCGCCTGGCCGTCCTCGATGGCCTCCGCGTTCCGGGCGAAGCGACAGTCTGGCAGCCGGCGCGGCAGCGCCATGTACCGCAGGTTTCCAAACCTGCTTCCGGGCCGAAGGCCCGCAAAAGCCCGCAACCAAGTGTGGGCTTTCAAGCAGGTTTGGAAACCTGCGGTACGACGGAGCCGCGTAACATCAG
>JAITDF010000099.1 GCA_031282705.1 Opitutaceae bacterium
GGCAAACGACGGCGGTCCCGGCGAGACCGCCCTGCCAAAGCTGGCCGCCGCGTAACATCAGTTAGAATAATTTCCCGTTGATTTCACCCGGTCCTCCCGCGCGTTTTTTTATGAAAACACTTTCCTTCCTCACCTCCCGCGTGTTTCCCGCCGGCGAATGGCGGAGCGGGTTTCGCAAGTTGCGCCTCCAGTTCCCCGTCCCCCGCGTGCTTTCCGCCGGCGAATGGGCGCTGGCGGCGCTGCTGGCGGGCAACCTGGCGTGGACGTCGCTGCACCTCGGCGGCGTGCGCGCGGAGACGATGGCCGCGAGCTGGATGCTCACGGGCGCGGCGCTGGCGCTGCATTTGCTGCTGACGGCGGTCTCCGGCGAATGCCCGCCGCGCTGGAGCGGGGTGGGCGTCCTGCTGGCGGCGTTTCTGGTTTGCGCGGCGGCGAACGTCCGCTTTGTCACGCCGGTGCGCTGGCTGGGCGTGCGCGACTGGCTGGCGTGGGCGCAGATGATCGCGGTCTTCTGGGTGGCGTGGCGGGGGTTGCGGCGCGCGGGGCCGCGCGGGTTGCCGCTCGGCGTCGCGGCGGGGCTCGGGCTGGCGGCGGCGGTGTTGTGCGTG
Source organism: Opitutaceae bacterium (assembly GCA_031282705.1). Classification (GTDB taxonomy): domain Bacteria; phylum Verrucomicrobiota; class Verrucomicrobiia; order Opitutales; family Opitutaceae; genus Termitidicoccus. Next base: position 609 of record JAITDF010000099.1, read on the forward strand.
TATCAGAAATTCATCGATCCCGGCTGGCTCATGATGGGGCGGGGGCAGGCGGCGCAATACGTCGGGCGGGCCGGCGGTTTTTTTGGCAATCCCAACAACATGGCGGCGTTTTTCGGGCTGCTCATCCCGCCGGTGCTCGCGCTCGCGTGGCGGCGGGGCGCGGGCCGGTGGGAGCGGCCGGCCTGGGGCGGCGCGGCGGCGGCGCTGCTGCTGGGCTGGGTGCTGACGTTCAGCCGCGGGGGCTGGCTGGCGCTGGCGGCGGCGCTGGCGGCCTGGCCGTTGCTGGAGCGCGGGCTGCGGCGGGGCGGGCGGCTGTGGCGGTGCGGCGCGGTGCTGGCGGCGTTCGCGGCCGCCGGCGGCGGGCTCCACCTCGTCTCGCCCGCGGCAAGGGCGCGGGTGGACAAATTCGTGGCGGAGCATGGCGAGCGGTCGCGCCCGATCCTCTGGCGGGCCTCGCTGCGGCTGGCGGCGGGGGCGCCGGTGTTCGGCGCCGGGGCGGGCAGTTTCAACGTGCTGTTCGAGCGGGAGCGCCCGGAGGGTTTTCGCGACGAGCCGCAATGGGCGCACAACGATTTTCTCAACACGCTCGGCGACCATGGCGCGGCGGGTTTCCTGCTGTTCTTCGGCGCGGCGGGCGCGGTGACGTGGCGGCTGCTGCGCGCGCGGCGGGGGGAGGCCGGGGGCGGCGGGGGGCGTCCGTTTTTTCATGCCGGATGCGAGGCCTGGCGCGAGGCCTGGCAGGCGCCGGAAATCACGCGCGCCATCGGCGTCGGCCTGCTGGCGCTGGGGCTGGCGTGCCTGGTGGATTTCCACCTGAAAATCCCGGCGGTCGCGATGCTGGCGGCGGTGCTGGCGGCGGAGGGCTGGCGGCGGGTGGAGGGCGCGGCGCCGGCGCCGGCGGCTGGGGCGGCTGGGGCGGCGGAGGGCGCGCCGGCGGCGGGCGGGGAGCCGGAATCCGCCCGCGTGAACCGCGCGCGGCGGGCGGGCTGCGCGCTCGCCGCCGTCGTGATCGTGTGGGCGGTGGCGGGCGCGGTGCGGCCGTTGTATCACGAGGAGGCGGCGCGGCGCGAGGGGCGGGCGCTGCTCGATTCGCTGGCGAGGCCGGGCGTTTCCGAGGAGGAGCAGCGCGCCGTCCTGGAGCGGGCGGAGGGCCTGCTCTTCGGGCTCTCGCCCGGGCTGCCCGGCAATCCGCAGGCGTGCGCGGACATCGCCTATGCCAGCGCGCTTTGGTCGAGGCTGGAGCCGGACAGGGCGCGGGTCCATGGCGGCGCGGCCGAGCTTGCCGCGCGCGCGGCCTTGGCCGGATCCGATGCCGTGCATGAGTTCTGGATACGGCTGGGCGTCGCGCTCGATGTGCAGGGGCGCCGGGCCGAGGCCGGCGGGGCGTTCGCCCGCGCGCTGGAGCTGGCGCCGGCCAGCGCGCTCGCGTGGTATCACCAGGCCTATCATATGGCGTTGGACCCATCCGAAAATTCCCGGGCCGCCGCCGCTGTTGAAACATGCTTGCGCCTTGACCCCGGCCACGAATCGGCCAAAGTGCTTCTCGCTCATTTGCGCGCAAACCATTAAAAAACCGTTCAACCGGATAAAACCATGTTTCTTATTTCCCATGTTTCCCGCACCTCCACCTGGCTCGCACGGTCTTTTTTGCTCGTCGCGGCCTTGCAATTTGCCGCCGCCGCCACCGCCGCCACTCCGGCGGAGGCGGAGGCGCGGAAAAACACCGCCGCGACCGGCGCCGCGACCGGCAAAAACGACGGCGCCATCCTCGTCATCCGCGTGACCGGCGGGGCGTATGCGGCGGGGCCGGGCGGCGCTGCGCGCGCGCCGCTGACGAAGGGCGCGCGCGTGGCCGCGGGGCAGACCATCATCACCGACAAAAACGCCAGCGTCATGCTCGTGCTCTCGAACGGCGCCACGCTGACGATCGCCGGCGGCTCGGAGCTGGCGGTGGAGGAGTTTGCGCAGGAGCCCTTTGCCGGCACGTTTCACGTGACGGAGATTTCACAGGAGCCGACCATCTCGACCACGCGCCTGGACCTCCAGCGGGGCGAAATCATCGCCGAGGTGAAGAAGCTCAACCAGGGGGGCAACTCCAGCTTCAGCATCAAGACTCCGGTGGGCGTGGCCGGCATCCGCGGCACGGCGTTCCGGCTGGGATTCCACGAGGCCAGGGAGCCGCGGATGCCCGGGCTGAGGCGCTACGGCCATGTCTCGCAGAAGAAATCGGAAGGCCCCGGCGCGGCGCGGCAGCAGTTGATGGTGTTCGACCTGATCACGCTTGAGGGCGAGGTGGAGGCGCGCCTCGATGGCGGCGCCGCGCCGGTGTCCGTGTCCGCGGAAAAACAACTCCGCTTTGACAATGTGCGCCTCGACCTCGACACCGGCAGGGTCGATGCGGACAGCCTCGCGACCCCGATGGTGCGTAACGCCCCGGCTTCCGACCTGACCGAGATCAGGCGGATGGTGCGAAGCATGGCCGTGACCGCGGCGTCCGAGGCCATATCGTCGGGCGGGGAAAAACCCGCCGCCGACCCCGAGCCCGCCCTCGCGCCGCCGCCGCTGCCGGCCTCGCCCGGCGCGCAAGTGCCGGCGCCGCGGCTTTCGCCGACCGACGGCGAGTAGTCAGTAGCGAGTAGCGAGTAGTGAGTAGTGAGTAGAGGCGCTGCCGCGCCGGCGGTGGTTTCAGATGTTGTTTGCGGGGATTTCCCTCCCGCCGCCCGCCGCCCGCCTTCTACCGCCCGCCGCCCGCCTCCCGCCTTCTACTACTCGCTACTCGCTACTCGCTACTCACTACTCCCTCCTCCCGTGCCACGCCCATCCAAGACCTTGTTCCTGCGCCTGCTCCTCATGCTGCCGATTCCGGCGCTGTGGTGCGTGCTGCACCATGCGGACAAGCTGGCGTTTCTGGAGAACTTCACGGTTGACTGGCGTTTCAAACAGCGCGGCGAGCTGGCGTCCCCGTTGAAGGTCGTGTATGTGGACATCGACGCCAAATCCATCACGGACATCGGCAACCTGCCGTGGGACCGGACGTATTTCGCCGACGTGTGCGAGGCGGTGCTGGGCGCGGGCCAGGCGCGGGTGGTCGGCATCGACTACATCTTCTCCGAACGGGGCCGGCCCGAGGTGGCGGACATGGAGCGCTTCCAGCGCGGCACGTGGCGGCTGGCGCAGTATCTTTTCCAGCACCCCGCGCCGCCCGTGGTCGTGGCGGCCAGCTATGTCTCGGCGGACGACCGGGACATCAACGGCCTGCCCATCATGCGCCAGTTCCCGCGCACGCTCGACCCGCCGGCGGAGGAACCCGAGCCGCCGGAACTGCCCGAGTTCCGCGTGGGCAACCGCATCTACAACGCCCCCAACACCGGCCTGATCGACACCATGCCCGGCAGCACGCGCGAAGTGCCCATGTTTGCCCAGGTCGGCCCGATGACCTGGTGGCACATGTCGCTGGAAATCATGCGCCTCTATTGGGGCCTGCCGCCCGCGGCCATCCGCCTGGAGGACGACCGCATCAGCCTGGCCGGGGCGGACGGCGCGACGCTCGCGGACATCCCGCTGCGATACGGGCTGGGCCTGGAGGTGAACTGGTTCACCAAATGGGACTCGCCGCACAACCCCCGCATCAGCTTCACCGACGTGCGGACCGCGGCGCGGATGCTGAACTCGAAAAACCCGGAAGACCGCGCCGCCGCCGCCCGCCTGCTCGACATGATGAAGGACGCCATCGTGCTCATCGGCCCCGTGGACCCCCTGCTCTTCGACACCGCGCCGACGAGCCTGGACGACCTCCCCGTGCCCCGCGTGGGCATCCACGGAAACCTCCTGAAAACGATCTTCTCCCAAAAATTCCTGCGCCGCCCCGCCCCCGCGCTCTCGCTCCTGGGCATACTGGGGATGACCGCCATCGTCTGCGCCCTGTCGCTGGCCGGCGGCGCGCGCGGGATACTCTGGAAATGCGTGGCCGTGCTCCTGATGGCCGGCTACGTGTGGGGCGCCTTCGAAGCATTCGCCCACGGAAACTGGATCCTCCCCGTCGTCGCCCCCCTGGGCGCGGCATTCACCACCTGCTTCGCCGCCATCATCACGCAACTCGTCGTGGAGGAAGGGCAGAAACGCCGCATCAAAGGCATGTTCGGCACCTACATCTCCCCCGAACTGGTGAACCAGATGGTGGAATCCGGCGAGGAACCGAAACTCGGCGGCACGGAAGTGCCGATCACCGCCTATTTCAGCGACATTCAAAACTTCACCCCCGCGGCCGAACACCTCCTGCCCACCGAACTGGTGGACTGGATGAACCAGTATCTCTCCGCCTGCACCGACGTCATCATCAACGAAGGCGGCGCGCTCGACAAATACATCGGCGACGCCGTCGTGGCCATGTTCGGCGCGCCGGTGAAACTCGACGACCACGCCTCCCGCGCCTGCGTGGCCGCCTGCCGCGTGCACCGGCGCCTCATGGAACTGCGCCGCCGCTGGGCCGTCGAATTCGACCTCCGCTGGGGCATCATGACACGCATGCGCACGCACATCGGCCTGGGCACCGGCCCCGCCATCGTGGGCAACATGGGCTCCCGCTCCCGCTTCAACTACACCATGATGGGCGACATCGTGAACCTCGCCTCGCGCCTGGAAGCCGTCTCCCGCATTTACGGCGTGGACACGCTCGTCACCGGCCGCACCCGCGTCGAAGCCACGCGCGCCGGCTGCCCCTGCGAATTCCGCCTGCTCGACACCATCGTGGTGAAAGGCCGCACGCAACCGGTGGACGTGTTTGAACTGATGGGCCTGAAAACCGAACTGCCCCCGACGGCGCTGGAATGCCGCGACCTCTTCGACGAAGCCCTGGAACACTACCGGCGGCAGGACTGGGACCGCGCCCTGGCCCTGTTCACGCAAGCGGACCGGCTCGAACACGCCTGGGTCCCCGTCAAAGGCCGCCACACCCCCTCGCGCCTCTTCATGCAACGCTGCCAGGAAATGAAAACGACCCCCCCGCCGCCCGACTGGGACGGAGTCTCCGCCATAGACGCAAAATAACCCCGGCGAAAACGGCAACCCGGACGCGGCGCAAGGTTTTAGCCCCGGCGAAAACAGCAAACCGGACGCAGGGCGAGGTTTTAGCCGCGGCGAAAAGGGCAAACCGGACGCGCGGCAAGGTTTTCGACGGCGGCAAAATGCCGGCGGCGCGGGCGGGTTGGGCGAGTCGGGCGATTGTCGTAGGGCCGGTGTCTGACGTACCGCAGACTTCCAAGTCTGCTTCACGACGCCTCCGCGCAACACGCGCAATGGAACCCCGCCCGCTGGCGCCGCCGGGTCCCGCGCCGCGCCTTTGCCGGCCCATTGCCTTTTCCGTTTGCCAAAAGCCCGGCGAGTTTTGTGCATTGCGCAATGCCCTCCAATTTCAAACCGCGAAAATTCTACGAAGTCCTCCACCGGCACCGGCACCCGGATGCCTCCGACGCCTCCACGCGCGCTGTCGCATATGCCGCCGCCGAACTTGCCGGCGCGATCTCGGAAATCTGCCGCGCGGCGCGCGCGCCGGAGTTCGCGTTGCACCACGCGCAAATCATGGAACTGGCGCTTTGCCTCGCGGAAATGGCGGAGGATATTTCCGCCGGCGGCGGAGTTTGGGATGTTGTCGAACATCACAACCAAGAACTTTTCGGCACGCCGCTGCCGCTGTTTGCGCGGCCCGCCGCAGACACCGCCGGCGCCGGCTCCGCGCCGCGCGGCAGGGAAATGGACTGGCGGCGCTTCGCGTTCTTCCTGCACACGGTCTGGCCGTTTTTGTTTGAGGAAAAAACGGTCATCGCCGCGCGCGATTTGAATTTGAAAAAAATCGCCGCCGCCGCCGCTGGATTTTTCAAAAAAACATTTTTGCCGGCCGCCGCCGGGTCCGCATCCGCCGCCGCCGGCGGTGTTCTTGTTTCAATAAAAACCCTGCTCAACAAAACCTCGCACGACGGCGATTTCGACGGCGCCGATTTGAAGAAAAAACTCATCTGGTTCGGCACGCACTCGTGGCTGCTCCGGTTCGGTTTCTCCGATTATTTGCTCGACGGAAAAAACGTGGACGAGCATCGCGCCACCGATCTCATTGACGATTATCTTTGCCAGAACTGCTCGCCGTGGTCGGGGCTCGGCACGACGGATTTCATCGCGCGGCTCGTTGATTCGCTCACCGATTCCGATCGCGCCGACCTCGCCTCCTGGCACGAGCGGCACCGCGCGTTTTTCCGCTACAACGGCCGCGCGCCCGCGCCCGCCGCCGGCGGCGCCGGTTTTGAGAGCGTGGAAAACCTGCTTGTCCGCCGCGAGTATCTCGTGCGCGCGCGCAATTTCCTTGCCGATTTCGGCGTGCCCGGCGGCTGCATTTTGAGCGGCTCGCTCGCGCGCTGGCGCGGCGCGTGGCGCTGGTCGGGCGCGCAGGAGCAGCTCGGGAAAATCTCCGGGGCGGCGCTGGAGGAAATCCTCGCGAAAATGCGCGTGAAAATGCCGCGGGTTGTCTATCGTTATGATGAAAAACTGCTGGCAAAAGCGCGCGAGATGGAGGCGTTGCTGCGCGACGATTTTGTCAAATACTACAACGGCAATTTCGCCGTGTTCCCCGACGGCCTCGCCTACGCCGCCAGCGAGCAGCGCCGGATGCGAAAATACACGGAGGCGCGGATGCGCGCGACGGGGATGGGTTTGCAGGAATTCCAAAAAAAGCACGGCCGCAAAGATCCCGCGCCGAATATGAAACTGCCGCCCGGATTGCTGAACTGCCCGGGCGCCGTCGCGATGTTTTACGAGGACGGCGACGGCGCGGAAATCATCACCGAATACGGCGGGTTGCTCGCCGCGTTGCGCGGCGCCGGCGACGGCGGCGGTGTTGTGACCGCGGAGCAACGCGCGGTGTTGCTCGACACAATGACGGACGCCGAAATCGGCCCCGCATTCGTGCGTCGCATCGTCGCCGGAAACGGCGCGCGCGGCATCGCGGAATTGTTTGTCGGGAAAAATGCCGGCGCCGGCGCCACTGCCGGCGGGGACGAAACGGGCGCCGGCGCCGATGAAGAGCGCATGTTGGTCGAATACCTTTTGCGCCGTTTCAAAGGCGAGCGCTTCCGCCAGCCGCGTTATCCTTCGATTTCGCTGACAGACGGGTGATAATCCGAACAGCACGCGCGCGCCCGGCGCGCTCACTCCGGCGCGCGGTAGTTTTTGTAGCCGCCGAGCCGCATCACGCGCGCGCGCACCCAGGCCGCGACGGCGAGCGCGAGCAGCGCCAGCACCGAGCCGGCGAGATAGGAGTGGCGGTAGTTGTTGCCCGTGGCGTCTATCAATTTCCCGACCGCCGGCGCCACGGTCATGTTTGCCAGCGCGGTGAAAATCCCCGCCGCGCTGGCGAACTGCGCGAAACGCGAGCCGGGATACAGCCGCAGGCCGAGCGACGCCGCGCTCGTGAAATAGCAGCCGCTCGTCACGCCATGCACGACGAGCGCCGCCATGTAAGGCGCCGGCGCCGTCGCCCGCCACGCGCCGAGCGCGGTCGTCACCGCGTAAACCAGCAGGAAAATCATGCTCATCCGCAGCGGGTGGAATTTGTCCGAGAGCCACCCGATGAAATACGAGAGCACGAACGAGCAGCAGTAGGTGATCGCGAGGCATTTCCCGTAGGTTGCCATGTCGATTTTCAAACTGTTCGCAAACGGGATCGAGTAGATGTTGACCGGTTGAAAGCTCACCATCCCCAGCGTGACCAGCACGAAGACGCCGACGTAATAGGGGTTGGCGAAACACTCGCGCCCGTAGGTTTTCACGCTCCCGGCCAGCGCCCCCGGCGCGCCGCCCGGCGGCGGGGGCGGCGGGGGCGGATACGCGCCTTCCTTCACTTTCAAGCACATGCCCGCGAAGCTCAGGCCATACACCGCGCCGACCACGCACAGGATCAGCGTGTAGTGTTTTTCAACGTGGCCGAAGATGAAGTAGCCGAAAATGATTCCGTCCATCAGGCTGATTGCGCGGAACAGCCCGTAGAACCGGCCGATGAACGGGCGCGGCACGACGTCGTTCGCCAGCCCGTCGAAGAGTTGCTTCGAGGTCGTGTTGCAAAACATGAAGACGCCCCAGAGCACCGCGAAGCACCAGACGGTGGCCGTGCGCGCGCCGTCCGCCGCGCCGCCGAGGATCCCGTTCACCCACGGGCCGATGAACGGGCAGAAGCCCATGCCGATCATGCAGGCCGACGCCACGGCGGCGGTCGCTATCAGGAACGGGATGCGCCGCCCGAAACGCCCGCGGTGCCTGTCCGAGCGGTAGCAGACAACCGGCGTGAAAACCATCGCGAGCAGGTTCGGCACGGTGATGATGACAAAGCCGAAGACGAAGTTGGAGACATGGATGTGTTTCAGATACCAGGCGCCCATCTGCCCGAGCGAGCGGTCCTGCATGGACCACGAAAAATCGCCGAAGAGCAGCCACGCGAACAGCGCCGCCAGCCCGCCGGCGGTGTAGGTGAGCGTGCCGGCGCGCCAGGTTTTCCGGGGCTGGCCCGGGGAGGTTTTCCCGGTCGGGTTCATGGGTTTTGTTTCCTGGGGATTCATGGGGGGCGGGTTTCGGTTTTCTGACAATCTGATGTTACGCGGAAGATCCCGTTCTCATTCTCGTTCCTCGTTCTCGTTCTCTTTCCTCGTTCTCTTTCCTCTTTCGTCAAGAGGGGAGAAGAAGGGGATGGGAGGGATGGGAGAGAAAGAGAAAGATAAAGAGGAAAGAGAAAGAGAAAGGGCGCTTCTGCGTAACATCAGTGACAATGACTGCCGGCGCCGGTTGCGGTGGTGGTGGCGGTGGTGGTGGCGGTGGCGGCGGCTTTAAAATCTGTCTGGAAGATGTTCGCAATGGAAGGGGGAAAAGCGGGCTTGGACGCCGGCGCAGCGTGTCCGCGTTGCGCGCGGCGGTTTTCGGCGGGGCCGCCCCGCCTGTTTTTTTCACCAGACCCAGCGGAGGCCGGCGGTGACCTGCCAGGGGAGGCGGTAGGCGGCGGCGCGGGCGGTGGCGAGGTCGAGCGTCACTTGCGCGCGCGGCACGGGCAGCCAGATGGCGCCGGCGGCGCATTCGGTGCGGAGGCAGTCGAGGGCGGTCTTGAAGACGGCGCCGCCGGCCGCGATTTCGGCGCCGGCGGTGCGCTGGCGGGCGGCGGCGGCGCGGGCGTAGAGCTGGAGGTATTGGCCGTCGCGGGTGACGAGGGCGCGTCCGGCGCGGAGGGCGGCGCGGAGCTGGGAGGCGGTGCCGTGGCGTTGTTCGATTTCGAGGTTGCTGCTCGTTGTATAAACTTTTCCGGCGAGGGCGTTGAAAGCGGCTTGGAATGACGGTTCGAAGAACCAGTTTTGGGCGAAGCGGGTGTTTTTGCCGATTTCGACGGCGGCGCCGGCGGCGGCGGTGGCGTAGCGGGCGGTGATGCGTTCGCCGGTGACGGCGGCTGCGGCGTAGCGGTTGGTGAAGCGGTTGAGTTTGAGGGTGGCGTCGAGATACCAGCCGGCGGGGGTGGAGAAGGTTTCGTAGAGGCCGGCGTGGAAACTGTCGGAGGTGGCGGCGCCGGCGCGGTCGGGGTCGCGTTCGATGCGGGCATAGCCGGCGAAGGCGCCGAGGTGGAGGGCGTTGGCGAGGCGCGGGAGTTTGCAGTCGGCGCCGGCGGTGGCGGCGTAGTGTTTTTCGTCGAATGCGACGCCGTTGAGGGTGTTGTTGTATTCGAGTTTTTCGGCGCGGCCGCGGAGCCAGGTGGAGAGCGCGGGGCGGCGGGGGAGGGCGGCGGCGCCGGCGCGGAGTTCGCCCATGCGCTGGAAGGCGGGTTCGTGCCCGGCGAGGGCGGCGAGGGGGAGGGCGCCGGCGAGTTCGTGGGCGAGGCGGCCGAGGTTGCCGAGGGCGCCGGCGGAGCGGAGCTGCCAGCGGCGGGCGCCGTCGTCCACGGTTGAAACGAGGTCGTAGGCGAGGATGCCTGCGGTTTCGAGGCGGCCGCCGGCGAGGGTGAAGGTTTCGGGGGCGGCGGACGCCGGCGCGGAGACGAGGGTGAGGGCGGGGGCGTGGGTTTCGGGCGGGGCGCCGGTGTTGGAGACGGCGAGGGGGAATGCGCCGGCGGCGGCGCCGGTGATGTAGAGGCGGTCGGCGATGCCGGCGGCGAGGTTGGCGTTGAGGGCGATGGTGCCGGTGCCGTCGAGGGTGGCGAGGGTGGCGTAGCGATAGGGGCCGGCGCCGGTGTTGACGCCGGCGGAGGGGATGAAGCGGAGGGTGGCGGCGGCGAGGGTGAGGCGGCCGAGGGCGTTGTCGGTGCGGCCGAGGTTGAGGCGGGAGGCGTCGAGGCGGATGGCGGTGGCGGCGTCGCCGAAGCTCGGGGTGGCGAGGGTGATGTCGGCGCGGTTTTCGATGATGATGTTTGCGATGGTGCTGGTGCCGGTGGCAAAGGTGGCGGTGCCGGCGTTGACGAGGAGGGTGCCGGCGCCGGCGAACGGGTTGGCGAGGGTGCCGCCGGGGGCGGCGCGGAGCTCGAAGGTGGCGTTCGGGGCGATGGTGACGGCGCCGGCGCCGGCGCCGGAGGCGCGGAGGGCGACGTAGCGGCCTTCGGCGATGTCGAGGGAGGTGGCGGCGCTGGCGCCGGCGATGACGAGGGTGCCGGGGCCGGTTTTGGCGAGGGCGGCGCCTGCGGCGGCGCCGGGCGCGGGGGTGTTTTTGTTGATGGCGGCCCAGGTGGTGACGGTGTCGGCGGCGGTGTGGATTTCGCCGGCGGGGGCGCGGAGTTCGATGGGGCGGCTGGTGGTGAAGCCGGGGGCGGCGATGGCGAGGGCGCCGCCGTTGAGGATGATTTCGCGGGCGGCGGCGGGGTCGCCGGCCTGGGCGTCGGCGGTGAGGAGGAGGGTGCCGCTGTCTATGCGGGTGTGGCCGGCGTAGAGGTTGGCGCCGGTGAGGCGGGCGGTGCCGGCGCCGGTGCCGGCGGGGTCGGCGTCGATGATGACGAAGACGCCGGTTTCGGCGGGGAGCGGGGCGGCGCCGGGGCCGGCGCCGATGTTCAAGGTGTGTTCGCCGGGGCCGAGGTGGATGGCGTCGTTGGGGCCGATGACGCCGCCGGGGGCGCCGGGGGTTTGGGTGATGGAGAGGGCGGGCCAGTCGTTGGCGGTGGCACCGGCGGGGTCGGGGGCGGCGTCGGAGAGGTCGAGCCAGCCGCCGTTGAGGGCGAAGGTGTGGGCGAG
>JAITDF010000129.1 GCA_031282705.1 Opitutaceae bacterium
GCCCATGCCACACAACCCGCACGGCGGGGACACCCGTGCCACGCAATCCCGCGTGCCGTGTAACATCAGTAATAATATCAGTTAAAAACTCACGCCTGACCGCGGGCCCGCAACCATGCGTGAGCTTTGGAGCAGACTTGACAACCTACGGCGGGGACAATCTTGCGATGGGGCGGCGGTGCCGGTTTGTCCCGCAGGGGCATGATAGTGGTAGCACGGCGTTTCAACGCCGTGTGTTGATCGCTCACCAAACCGCGTCCTGTAGGGATGCAACCGCCCGGTTGCGTCCCTACAGGACGCGGCGGCGTTGAAATGCCGTGTCACCATCGTGCCTCCACTATCATGTCCTGCCGGAGCTTTGCCGTTTCATCGGAAACAGCGACAACCTCAAAACCCCAAAGGTCGCGCCGCGGGCCCTCGCAAGTCGGAAAATAAGGTTTCGCATCGGGGGTTTTTGTTTTTGTTTCGGATGGATGAAGATTCACTGGTTCCAGCATGTGCCGTTTGAGGGGCTTGGGAAAATCGGGCCGTGGCTGTCCGCCCGCGGACACGAAATCACCGGCACACGGTTTTACGCGGGGGAGAGGCCGGGGCTGGCGGCGGCGGCGTGCGACTGGCTCGTCGTGATGGGCGGGCCGATGAACATTTACCAATACCGCGACCATCCGTGGCTGCGCGTTGAGAAACAGGCGATCCGGGCGCGGCTCGACGCCGGCGCGCGCGTGCTCGGCGTGTGCCTGGGCGCGCAGCTCATCGCCGACGTGCTGGGCGCGAAGATTTATCAAAACGCCGAGCGCGAAATCGGCTGGCTGCCGGTGCGCGCGACGGATGGCGGCGAAAAGGAGCCGCTGGCGTTTCCCGGCGGGGAGTCGCTGGTGTTTCACTGGCATGGCGACACGTTCGACCTGCCGGCGGGCGCGGCGCGGCTGGCTTCGAGCGAGGGCTGCGTCAACCAGGCGTTCGCGGTCGGGGCGCGGGTGCTCGGGTTGCAGTTTCACCTTGAAATGGGCGCGGAGGAGGTGGCGCGGATTTGCGAAAAATGCGCCGATGAACTCGTGCCGGGCCGCCATGTGCGGGGCGCGGAACAAATCCTCGCGCAAACGCCGTCCGCCGAGCCGGGGGCGGGGCGTTTGCTGCACCGGTTGCTGGAGCGGATGGAGCGGGGCTGAGCGGCGCGCCGGGTTGCGTGGCATGGGCGTCCCCGCCCTTGTTTTTTTGGGGGATGGCGGCGCGGAGCGCCGTCGCACGGGCGGAGACGCCCGTGCCACACAACCCGGCCACGCAACCCGGCGATGCTTCGCATCGTCCACGGGCGGGGACGCCCGTGCCGCGCGACCCCGCGTGCCATGCGACCCCACGCGACCCGGCTGCTGGCGGACCCGGATGCCGGCGGCGGATGGGGCGGGGCCGGCGCGCGCCGCCGCTGCCGCCGTCGTTTACGGCAGCCAGGGGAATTTGCGCGCGTCCGGCCGGCGTTTTTCACGCTGGGCGCGGTGGAACTCCCCGGCTTCGTCGGTCATGTAGTAAAGCAGGGTGGCGTTGCCGGCGAGTTCCTGGATGCCGGACTGGCCGTCCACGTCGGCATTGAAGGCGCTTTTCAGGCAGCGGATGGCGAGCGGGCTGTGTTGCAGGATTTCGCGCGCCCATTTCACGCCCTCGGCTTCGAGTTCCGCGACGGGGACGACGGCGTTGACCATGCCCATGTCGAGCGCCTGTTGCGCGGTGTAACGGCGGCACAGATACCAGATTTCGCGCGCCTTTTTCTGGCCGACCATGCGCGCGAGGAAGCCGGCGCCGAAACCGCCGTCGAAGCTGCCCATTTGCGGGCCGACCTGGCCGAAGATGCCGTTGTCCGCGGCGATGGTGAGGTCGCACACGAGGTGCAGCACGTGCCCGCCGCCGATGGCATGGCCGGCGACCAGCGCGATGACGACCTTGGGCATCGAGCGGATGAGTTTCTGGAGGTCGAGCACGTTGAGGCGCGGCACGCCGTCGTCGCCCACATAGCCGGCGCGGCCGCGGACGGACTGGTCGCCGCCGGAGCAGAAGGCGTATTTCCCGTCGGTGTGCGGTCCGGCGCCGGTGAGCAGCACGACGCCGATGGACGGGTCCTCGCGCGCGTCGGCAAACGCGTCGCACAGCTCGAAGACCGTTTGCGGGCGGAAGGCGTTGCGCTTTGCGGGGCGGTTGAGGGTGACCTTGGCGATGCCGTCGGCCTTGTGGTAGAGGATGTCGGTGTAGGTCCTGGCGGTTTTCCAGTCGGGGAGGCTCATAAGTGCCACCAGAAAAGTCGCAAATCCCGGCCGGGCAAATCCCAAAAAGCCCCCGATGCACGCCGGGGGCTTTTTGTCAGGGGGCTTTTTTTTGTCAGGGGCGATTCCAAAAGGAGGGGGAAATCCGGGGAGGTTCCATCCGGGTGCAACAGGAGGTGACATCACTTCCTGTTGCACCCTTCCATCCGGCGCGGGAAGAATCGGGGGCGGGCGCTTACCATTTCCATTCCACGCCGCCGAAGAGCGAGAGCGGCTCGCCGGCGAAAAAGCGGGCGCGGTCGGTGGCGGGGGCGGAAAAATTGCCCGCGCCGGAATTGATGCCGCTGACATAGCGGCGGTCGAAGACGTTGCGCAGGTCGAGGAAGAAGCCCGCGCCTTTTTTCGGCGCGTAGCCCGCGCCCAGCCCGACGACGGCGTAGCCCGGCGCGCGGCGCGTGTTCGCGTAGTCGGCCCAGCCGCCGCGCGGCTGCCAGGCGAGGGTGACGCCGCCGTGCCAGCCGGACGCGTGGCGGTATTGCAGCGCGGCTTGCAGCAGGTGCGGCGGCATGACCGGCAGGTCGTTGTTTCCCCAGACCGGATCGCCGTCGAAATAAAAATCGCTCCACGTGTGGGCGGCGCGCAGGAGCAGGGCATGGTTGCGCGCGCCGGCGCCGGCGAGGCGCAGCAGGTCGATGGACACCGCCGTCTCGACGCCTTGGTGGATGGTGCGGCCGGCGTTGCCGAAGCGCGTGGGCGTCCCGGCGGCGTCGGTCGCGAGCGAGAGCAGCTCGTCGTGCAGCCATGTCCGGTAGCCGGTGATTTCATAGACCAGCGGGCCGGCCGTGCCGCGCGCGCCGGTCTCGGCGGTGACGCCGCTCTGGGCGGAGCCGGGCCGGTTCGCCGCGAGCATGGCGTCCCAGGTGAGCGGCTCCCAGTTGCTCGTGACGTTGGCGAACCACTGGAAATTTTTCCGCTCGTAGCGCACGCCGAGGCGCGGGAGGAGCGCGTCGGCCTTTTCGCTGTCCCGGCCGCCGGGGCGCGCGGCGAGGAGGTTGTCGTTGACGCGGCCGGCGTGGGCGGCGGAGAGGGCGGCGACGAGCGTGAAGCCGCGCCCGAGCGCGAGCTGGTGGTCGAGCCAGAGGGTGGCGTTTTCGGCAGTGAGGCGGTTGTGCGAGTGCATCGGGCCGGCCCCGCCGGGGGCGCCGGCGGTGAAGAGGTTGGGGTGCACGCGCTGGTCGCGCCGGCCGAGTTGCGCGCGCAGGCCGAGCGTGAGGGCGGCGGGCCGCGAGAGGATTGCGCCGCGCAGGGTCCACGAGGCGTCCGCGCCGGCGTCGGTGTTGCCGGCGCGGGTGATGTCCGGCCCCTGCGTGAAATCGTAGGTCACGCGGGCGGCGTAGGCGCCGATGCTGAGCGTGCCGGCGTTTGCGAACTGGCGCGTGAGGCGGTCGCCGATGCGGAATTGGGCGGTGTCGCGCCCGGTCTGGGTGAGCTTGGTGAAGGCGTTGGCGGCGGTGCTGCCGACGGCGATGGCCTCGAGCGTCTGCACGCCGGTGATTTCGACGCGGCTGCGCAGGGCCGAGAGGTAAACGCGGTTGGTCCAGCCGCCGGCGAAGCGCCAGCCGAAGTTGAGCGCGGCGCGCGCGGCCTCCTGGTGGTTGTAGTCGCGCCAGCCGCCGAGCGAGAAGCTGGTCGTGGTGAGAAAAACGTCGCGCGGGCCGTCCGTCGCGGAGAGCGAGAGCTGCGCGCGGAAGTAGTCGTGCGCGCCCGCCTCGACGCGCGCCAGGCGCGGGCCGCCGGCGCCGGCGGGCGACACGAGGTTCACCGCGCCGCCGATGGTGGCGGCGCCGAGCGCGAGCGCATTTCCGCCGCGGAGGATGGAGGCGTGGTCGAGCATCGCCGGGTCGAGAAACTCCACGAAGTCGAAGCTGCCGTCGCTGAAGTTGACGGGAAAGCCGTCCTGCAAAAACAGGATGCCACGCCCGCCGCCGGGGTCGCCGCCGCGCTGGATGCTCGCCCCGCGGATGCTCAGGCGCGGGTGGTCGATGCCGCCGAACGCCGTCAGCACGAGCACGCCGGGCTGGAGCTGGAAGAGGTCGGCGGGCGTGTTGAGCCGTCCGGTGCGCAGCGCGGCGGCGTCCACCAGGCTCGTGCCGCCGGGCACGGCCTCCAGCGCGCGCGCGGCGGTGGCGATGGTCGGGCGCGCGGCCTCGACGGTGAGGCCGGGGAGTTTGATGGGGGGCCGGGGCGGTATGCCGGCGTAGTCAAATACAATCATCACGTCCTCTCCGTCCCCGCCACCGGCATCCTTTTCCGGAGCCGCCCCGAGGGCGGACACGGACGCGGCGCCCAGGGCCAGCGCGGCGGCGGCGAAGCGCGCGCGGCGGCGGAATGCGGATGCAAATGAAGCGCGAGGAGGAGGCATGGATGGCATGAGATTTTTCGGCGAAACGGTGGCTTGGAAGCTGGGTTGAGACGCAGGCCGCCGAAAAAGGATGCGCATGGTCTTTGCCCGGCAGCGGATGCCGCGCGGCGGCGTCTGACGTACCGCAGACTTCCAAGTCTGCTTCAAGGCTCACGCCTGGTTGTGGGTTCGTTTTTGGAGCCGGGCCTAGTTGCGGGCCTTCGGCCCGGAAGCAGACTGGGTTTCGAGCGAAGCGGCAGTCTGCCGGTCTGCGCTACGTCAGAGCTGCGTAACATCAGCTGCGCAGCATCAGCTGCTTTACTGATGCCACGCGGAACGGCGGCGGCGCCGCCGCCGCCCGCGGCAAGCCTGGTTGAGGCGGCTCCCCGCTATTTTTCCGCCGCGAAAACCTGGCGCAAAATCCCGACGGATTGCGCCAGTTCGTCCGCGGTCGCGGTGAGCGGCGGGAGGAGGCGGATGACGTTGTTGCCCGCGGTCGGGGCCAGCATCCCGGCCTCGCGCAGCGCGGCGACACAGGGCGCGGGGTCTTCGGCGAGTTGCAGGCCGACGAGGTAGCCGAGGCCGCGGACTTCGCGCAGCCGCCCGGGAAACTCCGCCGCCAGCCCGCGGAGCGCGGCGTGCCACGGGGCGCTTTGCGCGGTGACTTTTTCCAGCAGGTTTTCGCCCTCGATGATGTCGAGCGTGGCGAGCGCGGCGGCGCAGGCGAGCGGGGTGCCGCCAAAGGTGGAGCCGTGCGAGCCGGGTTGGAAAAGCTCCGCGTGTTTCGCGTCCACCCACATGGCGCCGATGGGGAAGCCGCCGCCGAGGCCCTTGGCCATGCCGATGGCGTCGGGGCGCACGCCGGCGGTGTGCTCGAAGGCGTAAAACCTGCCGGTGCGGGCGAGGCCGCATTGCACTTCGTCGAGGAGGAGGAGGAGGTCGTGGCGGTCGCAGAGCGCGCGCAGGCCGCGCAGGAATTCCGGCGTGCAGGGGTTGATCCCGCTTTCGCCCTGGATGGTTTCGATGAAAATGGCGGCGGTCCGGTCGTCGATGAGGGCCTCGAAGCTGGCGAGGTTGTTGAGTTCGCCGAAGACGAAGCCGGGCACGAGCGGGCGGAAGCCTTTCTGGATTTTTTCCTGCGGGGTGGCGCTCATGCCGCCAAAGGTGCGGCCGTGAAAGGCGTTTTTGGCGCAGATGATTTTATGGCGGCGCCCCTCCTCGCCGCCGGATTTTTTCACGCCGTGGAGCCGGGCGAGTTTGACGAGGGCTTCGTTGGCCTCGGCGCCGCTGTTGCAGAAAAAGACGCGGCCCGGCCCGGCGCGCCCGACGAGGCGGCGGGCGAGTTCGCCCTGGAGGGGGTTGCGGTAGAGGTTGCTGGTGTGGACGAGCGCGGCGGCCTGGCGTTGCACGGCGGCGACCCAGTGCGGGTGGCCGTGGCCGACGGCGGTCACGGCGATGCCCGCGCTGAAATCAAGATAGCGCCGGCCCGCGTCGTCCCAGACACAAGCGCCTTCGCCGCGCACGAGCGTGAGCGGGGCGCGCCCGTAGTTTTTCAAGACGTATGCGTCGTAGAGCTCGGCGGTGTTGGCGGGCATGGTGTTGGCGGCGGCGGCAGTGGCGGCGGCGATGTTTTTATTCGGGTCGATTGCAATCGACTGCAATCGATTGCAATCGATTTGAGTCGAATTTAGGCGGGATGCCGGCGGCGCCGGCGGTTTTGTGGTGGTTTTCCAAGGTCAGCCGTGCACGATTTCGGTGCCGATGCCTTTGTCGGTGAAGATTTCCAGCAGCAGGCTGTGCGGGAGGCGGCCGTCGATGAAGTGCACGCGCTGCACGCCTTCCTGCAACGCGCGGATGGCGCTGGCGACTTTCGGGCGCATGCCTTTGTCGATGACGCCGGTTTTTTTGAGCGGCTCGACCTGCGAGACTTTGAGCGTGGAGATGAGCGAGTCGGGGTCGGCCGGGTCGGAGAGCAGGCCGGGCACGTCGCTCATGTAAACGAGCCGGCGCGCGCGCAACGCGCTGGCGACGCGGCCGGCGGCCACGTCGGCGTTGATGTTGTAGGGTTTTTCGTCGTAGCCCTCGGCGACGGGCGAGATGACGGGCACGAAGCCGTCGGCGATTTCCTTTTTGATCACCTTGGCCTTCACCTCGGTGATGTGGCCGACGTAGCCGAGATCGACGGGGTTGCCGTCGTCGTCGGTGGCGAGTTTTTCGCAGGCGAGCACGGTGTCGCCGGGCAGCCCCTTGGGTTTCGCGCCGGCGCGGGCGATGGCGGCGCACACGTCGCGGTTCACCACTTCGTCGAGGGTGCGTTTCACGATGGCGACGGCGGCCTCGCCGGTCACGCGCATGCCGTTGACGAAATCCGCCTTCAGGCCCGACTCGGACATGGCCTTCGTGATGGCCTTGCCGCCGCCGTGCACGACGACGACGTTGATGCCGACGGCGGCGAGGAACGCGATGTCGCAGGCCACGCGGCCGCGGGCGGCGGGGTCGGGGTCGTCCATGAAGCTCCCGCCGTATTTCACGACGAACGTGGAGCCCCGGAAGCCCTGGATGTAGGGGAGTGCCTCAAGCAGCACCTTCGTCTTGGCGGTGATTTCAGCGACGTTCATGGCGGCTCAAGGCGCGCGGCCGGCGGCCGCATGGAAGTGGTGGAGTTTGGTGAAAACGCTCACGGTTTTTGAAACGGTCTTTGAAACGGCTTTTGAAACGGAAAACGCAACACCTACCGCATCCGCGCGCGGGTTTTCGATAAAATTTTTGAGGGCCGGCGGGAAAAACGCCGCGCGCCGCGCCGCGCGCGGTCACAGCGGCTCGCGGATCTCAAGCGCGGCGAGGATTTCCGCCTGCCTGTCCGGGAAAAGCCGTTCCATTGGGCGGCGCGGCGCCTTGGCGGGCAGCCACAGCTCCGCGTCGCTCACGCAGCGCACCCCGGCCTCGATTTTGGCCGGCGTCCCCGGCTGAGCCGCCACCCGGGCACCCCGCGGCGCGCCGCCGGCAATTCCTGCGTGAGACCCGAATCATACCGCAGCTTGCGGACTTTCGCGCCGATGATGTTCGCGGGGGACATTTGTCCCGGGTTTGGAAGTTGACTCTAGTGAAAGGGCGCAGTGTTTTTACTCCGATTTTAGAACAACATGAATCCCAAGATACTGTTTAGAAGCCTCCTCGTCTCTTCGCTCGTCTGCCACCTGCTGTCCATGATTGCCGGCATCTTGCTGCAAACGACGCTCCCGCCTGAATTGCAGCATTATTTGCAGGCGCAAGATGCCGCGTTCGGCAGCATGGGAGGCATCCAGCTATTTGCCGCGGTGTCACTGACCTTGGTCTTGCTTGTTGTGTTGATTATTTCAATCGTGGGCGTCTGGCGTTTCCGTAATTGGGGTCGCAAATTGTGGATTTTTTTAGCCGTGGCTGGCATCGTAATCACCCCGTTTATTGGAGAAAGTGTCGCGAATGCGTGGGAATCCATGTTCGCGCAAATTGCGATAACGCTCGATGGCGGCGTCCTTGCCATGATGTTTATTGAACCGATTAATTCCCTTTTTGAAGCCTCCAAAAAAACGCAAGCCGGGCATGTTCAATCGTAATTCTGCCTTTTCGTAATACGCGCCCGCAAGGCAGGGCCGGTAACAGCATCCCGGAACGCTTGGGCCATGCGTATTATTTCGGGCATCCGGCAAACGGCCTGGCTTGCTTTTGGTGACTGAAGTCGCGCGGGTGCGGCGGAAAAGCATTCCCGCGTCCGTGCCACGCAAACCCACGGGCCGCGCAACATCAGTTAACGACACAGAGGACACGGGACGGCCTCTTGGAAGGGTGGCCCTTCAGTCTTCCCTGCAAAATCGGCTTCCCCTTCCCGCGCGCTTAGGGCACATCTCGAAACCACCGTGTCCAGCACCAATCTCACCTTCACCTCGCGCGACGCGCACCGCGCCTGGCTCGCCGGCCAGGCCGCCCTGCCCGCCGGCTTCCGCGTCGGCTCCACGCGCCTCGACTTCACGCCCCGCGAGGCGCCCAAGCCCGCCCGCATGACGCTCACGCTCATCGCGACCGACCGGCCCGCGCCCGGCTTCGCCGCCGTCTTCACCCGCAACGCCTTCCCCGGCGCGCCCGTCATCATCGGCCGCCGGCGCCTCGCGGAGCCCGCGCTCGGCGCCATCATCATCAACAACAAAATCTCCAACGTCTGCGCGCCCGACGGCCTCGAAACCGCCGCGCGCGTCTGCGCCGAAACCGCGCGCCTCCTCGGCCTCGCCCCGGAGCAAGTCCTCCCCTCCTCCACCGGCGTCATCGGCTGGAGCCTGCCCGCCGCCGACATGGCCGCCGCGCTCCCGCGCGCCGTCGCCGCGCTCTCCGCCGCCAGCGCCCTGCCCGCCGCCGAGGGCATCGTCACCACCGACCTTTACCCGAAAATCCGCCGCGCCGCCGTCGGCGAAACCGGCGCCAGCATCGTCGGCATCGCCAAGGGCGCGGGCATGATCGAGCCGGACCTCGCCACCATGCTCGTGTATGTCCTGACCGACCTCGACGTCCCGCGCGACACGCTCCGCGCCATGCTCGCCCGCGCCGTCGATGACAGCTTCAACACCATCAGCATCGACAGCGACACCAGCACGTCCGACACCGTCGTGCTCCTCTCCTCCGGAAAAATCCCCGTCCCCGCCGGTGTCGCCGCCGCCGGGGCCGCGCGCGGGGGGGGCGGGGCAGGCGTCCCGCCTGCCGCCGCCGGCCCTGCCGCCGCCGGCCCTGCCACCGCCGGCCTTGCCGCCGGCGCCGGCCTTGCCGCCTTTGAGGCCGCCCTCGGGCAAGTCTGCCGCGACCTCGCCGAGGACATCGTCCGCAACGGCGAAGGCGTGCGCCACGTCATCCG
This sequence comes from Opitutaceae bacterium, assembly GCA_031282705.1. Classification (GTDB taxonomy): domain Bacteria; phylum Verrucomicrobiota; class Verrucomicrobiia; order Opitutales; family Opitutaceae; genus Termitidicoccus. Next base: position 9,533 of record JAITDF010000129.1, read on the forward strand.
CGTGCGCGTCACCGGCGCGCCCGACCGCGCCGCGGCCCGCGCGCTCGGCAAGGCCGTCGTCAACGCCCCGCTTTTCAAATGCGCCGTCGCGGGCAACGACCCCAACGTCGGCCGCCTCGTCCAGGCCATCGGCAAGCACGCCGGCACGCGCGCCCCCGGCCTCGCCCTCGGCGGCCTCCGCGCGCGCATGGGCGGCATCGAGATTTTCGCCGGCGGCGCCTTCCGGCTCGACCCGCGGAAAGAGGCCGCGCTCGCCGCCCACCTGCGCGACGCCGAGCTCTACGCCAGCGCGCCGGACGCCGCCGGCCTTTTTGTGCCGCCGGTGGATTATCCCGCGCACGAACGCTGCGTGGAAATCGAGCTCGACCTCGCCAGCGGCCCCGGCGCCTGCACCGTCCTCGGCGGCGACCTCACCCACGAATACGTGACGGAAAACGCCGACTACCGGAGTTGAGCAACCCGCGTGAAAAACGCACGGAGCGGGCGGAAGCGGGCGGCGCGCCCGCGCGCCACGTGCGCGCCGCCGTGAATCGCGAGCCGGCCTGGCGGAAGCGCGCATGAACCTAAATCCCGCAATTGATGTTACGCGGGAGCGGAGACAGTGCTTGACCTTTTCAGCCCCGAAGGGACGGCAATGGCAGTGGTCAGCCCCGAAGGGGCGGCAGCATTTAGCCGTGGGTGACGAGCGCAGCGAGGAACCCACGGAATCCATCAAGAAAAAAATGAGCCCCGAAGGGGCGGCAGCGAGGGAAGGGCGGGGAAATGCGATGACGCGGACGGCGCGCGCTGCCGCCCCTTCAGGGCTTGGGTTTTTATCAACGTTTTCCGCGGGTTCCTCGCTGCGTTCGTCACCCACGGCCAAGAGCTGCCGCCCCTCCGGGGCTGAAAAGGTCAATCGCTGTCTCCGCTTCGCGGAGGCGCGATGAGAAATCCATTCAAAATGGCGGGGAACCATAACTGATGTTACGCGGCGGCCAGTTTTGGCAGGGCGGTCTCGCCGAGACCGCCGCGAGCACCACGAGGC
>JAITDF010000185.1 GCA_031282705.1 Opitutaceae bacterium
CGCTGTTTCAACAGCTTCATGAATTGGGAAACATCGCCCATGAGCGCGAGCTGGCGCTTGCGCCACGCGTCGGCCTCGGAGCCGCCGGTCTTGAGCTGGGCCTCGATCACGTCGAGCCGGGCCGCCTGGTAAAGCGTAGGCTTGGGATACATCGCACGGTAGCGCCGCAACAGTTCGTCATCAGAAATTTGCGAGGCCGGCGGCACGCGGACAAGCACGTGGAAGTGATTGGAGAGGATGGCATGGGTGAGGACTTGCACGCCGCAATAGTCGGCAATCTGCCAGAGCTGTTTGCGGAGGATTTCCTTTGCGGGGTCATCCAGCAAGCGTTCGCCATTCACCGTCCGGGTCATGCAGTGGTAAACGGCTTCGCCCTCGACTGGAGAGACTTTGATGCGCGCGGTTCTCATGAGAGTGGAAAGGAAATGTGAAATTTTTTTGGAGATTGTCAATATATTTTTAACCTGTCCCTTAAATTCTTTAAATTCTCCGCTTAAATTCTCCGGAATGCTTTCACCGAAAGATCAATCCTCCCGATAATTTGCCAACAGGCTCTCAGATTCCGGCGAGGATTTGGTTGAAGGTGGGGCTGGGGCGCATGGCGGCGGCGGCTTTGGCGTCGTCGGGGCGGTAGTAGGGGCCGATGTCCACGGGGCGGCCTTGCACGGCGAGGAGTTCGGCGGTGATGCGGGTTTCGTTGGCCGCCAGTTTCCCGGCGGTCGGGGCGAAGCGGGCCGCGAGGGCGGGGTCTTGCGTTTGCGCGGCGAGCGCCTGCGCCCAGTAGAGGGCGAGGTAGTAGTGGCTGCCGCGGTTGTCGATGGTGCCGAGTTTGCGTCCGGGGGATTTGTTGTTTTCCAGAAAGCGGGCGGTGGCGGCGTCGAGGGTGTCGGCGAGGATTTTCGCCGGGGGGGAGGCTTGGGTGGCGGCGTAGTGTTCGAGGGAGGCGGCCAGGGCGAGAAATTCGCCGAGGCTGTCCCAGCGGAGGTAGTTTTCCGTGAGGAATTGCTGGACGTGCTTGGGCGCGGAGCCGCCGGCACCGGTCTCGAAGAGGCCGCCGCCGTGCATGAGGGGGACGATGGAGAGCATCTTGGCGGAGGTGCCGACTTCGAGGATGGGGAAAAGGTCGGTGAGGTAGTCGCGGAGGACGTTGCCGGTGACGCTGATGCTGTCCTGGCCAGCGGCGAGGCGTTCGAGGGTGGCGCGGCAGGCGGCGGCGGGGGGGAGGACGCGGAGGTCGAGGCCGGCGGTGTCTTGCGCGGCGAGGAGGGGGAGGAGTTTTTCGAGGAGGCGGGCGTCGTGCGCGCGGGCGGGGTCGAGCCAGAAGAGGGCGGGGGCGCCGGTGGCGCGGGCGCGGGCGAGGGCGAGGCGCACCCAGTCGCGGATGGCGGCGTCCTTGGTCTGGCAGGCGCGCCAGATGTCGCCGCGTTCGACGGGGTGTTCGAGGAGGGTGGCGCCGGTGGCGGTGTCGATGACGCGCATGACGCCGTCGGCGGGAATCTCAAAGGTTTTGTCGTGCGAGCCGTATTCTTCGGCGGCCTGGGCCATGAGGCCGACGTTGGGGACGGTGCCGAGGGTGCGGGGGTCGAACGCGCCGTGTTGTTTGCAGTAGTCGATGACGGTTTGGTAAACGCCGGCGTAGGTGCGGTCGGGGATGAGGGCGAGGGTGTCGCGGGGGCGGCCTTGGGCGTCCCACATTTTGCCGCCGGCGCGGATCATGGCGGGCATGGAGGCGTCCACGATGGTGTCGCTGGGGACGTGGAGGTTGGTGATGCCTTGGTCGGAGTTGACCATGGCGAGGGGGGGGCCTTCGGCGAGGGCGGCGGCGAGGTCGGCTTCGATGGGGGCGCGTTCGCCGGGGGGGAGGGTCTGGAGTTTGGCGAGGATGTCGGCGAGGCCGTTGTCGGGGTCGGCGCCGAGGCGGGCGAGGGTGGCGGCGTGGGTGGCGAGGGGTTTTTGGAAGAAGGCGCGGACGACGTGGCCGAAGATGACGGGGTCGGAGACTTTCATCATGGTGGCTTTGAGGTGGACGGAGAAGAGGAGGTCCTCGGCTTTGGCGCGGGCGAGTTGGGTCTCGATGAAGGTGGTGAGGGCTTTCTGGCGGAGGACGGTGGCGTCGAGGATTTCGCCGGGGAGGAGGGGAAGGGTTTTGAGGGTGACGGGGGCGGGAGGAACGCCGGCGGCTGAGGCGGTGCCGGCGGCGGGGGGGCCGGCGGGAGCGGAGCCGGCGGCGGGTGCGGGCGCGGCGGAGGGAGCGGCAGGGGTGGCGGTGGCGGCGGCGGCTGGGAAGAATACGATTTTAACGGTGGTGGCGGCGAGGATGGTGCAGGATTGTTCGTTGGCGAAAAAGTCGTCTCGGTCCATGCTGACCACGCGGGTCTTGGAGTCGGGCGACCAGGCACCCATGGGGTGGGGGTGTTTGCGGGCGTGGGCTTTGACGGCTTTGGGGGCGCGGCGGTCGGAGTTGCCTTGGCGGAGGACGGGGTTGACGGCGGAGCCTTTCACGCGGTCGTAACGGGCGCGGGCGTCGCGTTCGGCGGGGGTGGCGGGCGCGTCGGGGTAGTCCGGCAGCGCGCAGCCGAGGGCCTGGAGTTCGGCGATGGCGGCCTTGAGCTGGGGGAGGGAGGCGGAGATGTTGGGGAGTTTGATGATGTTGGCCTCGGGCCGGAGCGTGAGGGCGCCGAGTTCGGCGAGGGCGTCGGCGGTGCGCCGGTTTTCCGGGAGGAGGTCGGCAAAGGCGGCGAGGATGCGGCCGGACAGGGAGATGTCGCGGGTTTCGACCTTGATGCCCGAGTGCCTGGTGAACGCCTGGATGACGGGCAGGAGCGAATAGGTGGCGAGCGCGGGCGCCTCGTCGGTCTTGGTGTAGATGATGGCGGGCCGGGCGGCGTTGGTGGCGGCGGTGTGCGTGGCGGCGGTGTGCGTGGCGGCGGTGTGCGTGGCGGCGGTGGCGGCGTTGGCGTTAGCGTTGGCGGCAGTGTTTGACATGATGGATGCGTATGAAGGTGTGAAAAGGACATGAGCATGAGGGCAAAGTCCGGGCCGATGCACGGTCAAAAAGAACGGAAAATGCCGGCCCAAGCGCATCGGTGCGCATCGGGTGTAACCCAAAATGATGCCTCCCCGCCGGAATCCCTCCGGAATCTTTCCTCTTTATTCTTTCTCTTTCTCTTTCCTCTTTCCTCTTGCTCGCGCACAT